>CASBPW010000101.1 GCA_949127685.1 Candidatus Sivonenia alaskensis PMM_0068
GAGACTGTCTTCTGATCCTTCGAGGACACACCCGTCGGGTCTGCTCGGTAGCCTTTAGCCGAGATGGAAAGACTCTACTCAGCGGAAGCCAGGATGAATCGATGAGGCTTTGGTCCCTGCCTGGGGGAGAAGAATGCAGGATACTAAAGCCCGATAGACTCTACGAGGGGATGAACATCACAGGGGTTACCGGGCTCACCGAATCTCAAAAAGTGACCCTGAAATCTCTAGGGGCTATCGATAACGATTAAGCACTTATGCTATTCGGAATTAACGAGGGTTTTAGATAGGGATAGGGCACATAGCGGCTGCGGTTTCTCACCTCAATTTCCTGTTCAATGAGACGCAAATCCTGCTGGAATTGCTGGACAAGAAGTTTGATATGGGGATTCCCCATAAAAGCGATATGGAACGATTCATCATAGTATCCCAGGCGGTCATGACGGTAGAAAGATAAAAAATTGACAATTTTGAGTTGAGCATCTGCTTGTTCTTGGGGCGGGAGAAATTCCATCAGGGTGTTTTCATCGGGGATCTCCCCTTTGCTTTCTGGAATTTTTTTATACGCTGCTAGGGGCACATTAGGAACAAAAGCGAGATAATCATATTGCGGATAGTTTACCGCAGCGTGTTGCGGACCACTAGTAAAGATGACATTGGTAACAATCTTAATGAGTTGTTCTACCGTTTGAATAGGCGAAGGCATGCCCTTTACCTTACCTTCTTCAACTAAGTCTTTAGCCCAATCCTGTAGTTCATTGTCGCCTTGAACTTTCTGATTCCCTGTACTTGTTTCATCATCCAGATACCAGTGGTGGAGGAAATTAGATACAAACTTCTCGATAGCATCCCACACCGGAAGACCATCGTCGCGATAGGGAAAGTGCGGAAGCTGACGTACATCGTCTAAACCGCGTTTCTTCAGTTCTGTACGAATCTCAAATTGGCCTAAATCCCAACTGTCATAGGCATTTTTCAGAATTCCGAGAGATTCCTGTAATGTGCCCGCCAAAATTCGGTCCACATGACCGCCGTACGTCCCTTCTAGGTAGGGGTTTATCAAGAGTTGAAACCCTTGGTCGTTGACAGCCAGTAGGAATCGAAGATGGGGTCTTAATAATAAGCCAAGGGGATGATTTATGGCCAGCTTTCGGGCAGTAGCAATTGCAAAAGGTGCCATTACAAAATGGGTTCTGCACAGATGGCTACTCATCTCATGGTGGTTACCGTCAGCAATTTGGACGCATAGCTTAGCCACAAACCAATCCATTGGATTATCTCGAGGGGTATATATAGAACCACCAGGTTTTTGATGAATCTGAATGGCAAGAGGCACTAATTCACCCTGAGTTAAACCAGGGTTCTGCTTCCAATGAAAAAAGGCCAAAGGTTTAGGTAAATACTTCTGTTGTCCCTTATAGGTACCTCCCTGAACAAAGGAGAGGTTGTCATAATCCGCTACATAAATATTTCCTTTCTGAAGTTCTTCATCCAAACGCAAAGAAGGATAGGCCTTTTTCAGATCTTCCTGTGTGAAGAAATCTGACGAGATATGCGTAATCCGGCGCAAAACCATAGGATTGACACCGGAAAGTCGCTGTTCGGCAAAGGCAAAATCTGTTTGATAGTTCTTGATAATGGCAGGCTCGTACATTTGTGGCGGGAAAAAGTCTTCAAAGTTTTGGAGCCCTGTAAAGGGTTCCAGAGTGCTGCCTAGGGAAAGCCGTGAAGCTAAGTAGGTGGGTGTGAACTGTGCTGTAAGAGGAACACGGGGAAAGCCTGGTTTTTTGTAATCCGACGGAGCATAGGCTTTCAGTACTTCCTCCGGCACGGGCTTGAGGGATGGAAGCGGGCTCTCGGGCCGGAAAATATACAGGTCCCTGTCGGGAAGAAAGCTGCGTTGTTCTCCATGTGGTAATGCTGGAGTTTGTGGGGGCTGCATGCTCATTTTTGTCCCTTTAAGTAATGGGCTGTGCTAGTGGGGAAGAACACTGTCGTATTCAAGCCTATCTATACTTTAGAAATGAAATATGAAGAACACAATTGAACGATTTTTCGGTTTTCATCTAAAAACGACTGCGCATACCCCGCAGATCGGAAGCTGTAAGCGTGTCCAGCAGGCGAGGCCCCTGTCAGTGCAGATCACGTGCCATGCCGTGTTCGGCAGAGGCAGCCGTAACCGCAGGTCACGTGAAGCTTACGTGCTTGTCTAAGCTTGCTGCGATTGGGGCATTGATTGGGCGTTGTTTCCCAAAGTGTTCGCAGAACAACAGAGTCTTGGTCAGAAACATCCGCAGTGCTATCTGTCTTCGAACTTACTCTTCTTGTCGAACTTATGAAAAGCAGAGATATAGGAAAGCTGGAGACTACCACCAAAGTTATGCTCTATGCTATTCCTTAATCCTGTAAATAAGTCATCTTTACGCTGTCGAGTAAGTATTCAAAAGCATTAAACATTCATCGATAGAGTAGGTCACTTCAGACACCATAGTTCCAGCGACCAAGTTTTTGAATTTTGTCAAAAGCCCAAGTTTTATCTCAGGCATAGTTTCTAAAATCTACGATTAGTTACCTCTGACTTAAGGGCTCAGAGACAATTCTAAGTTATTTAAAGTCTCGTTGTGGTACTAGGGCGTGGGGGTAATGAACTGCTCATAGAAGTTCCACCTCGTTCCCCCAAGGGCTGTGTATTTGACATTTTGAACGCGGTTACGAACAGCAGTCAAGGACAAATTGTTAAGCAAATGGATGACCGGAACCTGCTCTTGAATAATGATTTGGAAGCGTTTGTAGTATTCCTTGCGCTTGCTTTCATCTAATTCTTGAGATCCTTTGATAAATATTTGGTCTACTTCTTTTTCCCAAGGGGCAATGACCCGTCCTGCATAATCCTTAATTTTATATCGTTGCTTATCTACCACATTAGGCTGTGCGTTGTACAAGTGGAGTTGACCATCGGTACGCCATAAGTTGGCACCCCCATTTGGTTCGATGCCTCCGGTAAAACCAATCAGGACCATATCCCAATCATGGGTAACATCCAGTTTCTTAACGATGGTATTGAAGTTTAGAGGGAGCACATCCAAAGTAATCCCTATTTTTTGGAGGTCCGCCTTCATTTGAGCAGCCAACTTAGCACGGTCTGAATTTTCTGTATTCGTCACCAACGTGAAGCGAACTAGATTACCATTCTTATCCTTGAGCTTTCCATCCCCTCCCAGAAGAAAGCCTGCTTGTTTGAGAAGTGCCTTTGATTTTTCGATATTGAAGGTGTAGGCGGGCAATCCATCTTCAGGCTTGAGAAAGAAAGGACTAGGCACCGAGATCGGGGAGTCCTGTAAGGCTCCGAGTCCACGATAGATATTGTCAAGCATCGTCTGACGGTCCAGCGCATAGGCGATAGCCTGTCGAAACTTTACATTGTTAAACCAAGAACTCTTGATCGGGTCGACAAAAGGTTTTTTATTGGCTGGATTTTTACCCTGTAAGAGGTTGAAAGCGACAAAAAGCTCTCCAAAATCAGGTCCGCCATTATAGACAGTATAGCCACCTTCTTTTTCCTTAGGTTTGAGAAGTTCAAAATCCTCCCCTCTCAAACCATAGGCATCGGACTGTCCTGATTGAAACTTTAGGAGAGTAGCATCTATATTCGGAACAATTTGTATGGTTCTATTCGTAATATAGGGTTGCTGACGTCCTTCTTTATCTTTACGCCAATAGTTAGGATTGATTTGATACCGAATGCGCTGTCCTGGTACATATTCTTGAAATACATACAGGCCATTGCCGACGATTTTTTTGACATCCGTATCAATAGCCCAAGTCGTTAGAAAATTAGGTTCTCCCTTGGAATTGGTTTCTTTAACCGTCTTCTCCAGAATGTGTTTGGGAAGAATGGGTAAGCCAATGGAGCGCATAAAGGGAGCAAAAGGTTCTGGCAAATTGAAGGCTATAGTGCGGGCATCTACTTTTTCAAGCTTGGGTAATTCTTGCTTGTTGCCAATGCGGAGGCTATCCCGAGAATCGGTGGGAATGTCGAGATTGAAATAAACGTCATTAAAAGTGAACAAGACATCATCGGCTGTTAGGGGAGCGCCATCAGACCATTTCAAGCCCTCGCGCAAGGTGAACACAACCCGCTTGCCATCTTTGCTTATTTCCCATTTTTCAGCGAGTTCTGGTTCCACCTCCGCCGTTAGCCCATTTTCTGACACTAGGCCTTCGAAGACCAAGCTTAAGGGTCCAGTACTAGAAGTTTCCTGGGCAAGCGCAGTATTGAAGGTCTTGGGGTCCGCCGTAGTCGTTGAGAGATATTCTCCTCCGATCTCTACCGGTTTATTGGAAGAGGCCCCTGTTTGCGGTTGTGTTCCCCCCCCACAGGCCGCTAGGGTAAGACTCAGGCTAAAGCAGAGGACAGACCAGTAGATTTTTTTTACAAGCATCTTTCAGGTGCAGGCACATCACGTCTTTTGTACTTTACTGCACAACGTCTAGAAAGGAGTGCGGACCTTGGGCGGCTTATAGTTCATTTCTCTGAGTTTGCGCTTCATCTTGGTGAAATATTCGCCCAGAAATTGCTCCATGGTCGTGAGTTCCCCCATCCCGACGCCAAAAGCATCACAGGTCGGTTGCATATCAGCCCCGAAGGATTCTCCAGAAGCAATCACTTCCGAGAATTCAAAAAAATCGGCGGAATAGCGGGTCCACTCGAAGTATTTGGCAGCCTTCCGCATAAATTTCAGTAAACTTAAGGGCAGGCGGGTGACCTTAGGGACTCGAGGCCAGTCTGCCAATTCATCGCAGAGGCCAATTAGTTCATCAGGTGTCCAAAGCTCTGTGCCAGAAAGGGCAAAAGTCTGGTTATGCACTTCCGGCTTGGTAAGGGCCAGACTATAAAAACGGGCGGCATCCAACGTGCTGATGTAGGCAACACTGGAAGGCTCTCCCAAGACCCAGACGGTCTTTTGTTCCAAGATCGGGATGGCGTACTGAGAAATCACTCCTTGCAGAAAAGCAGTAGGGCGAAAAATGACATAATTCATTCCCGAAGCTTTGAGTTGCTTCTCCCGATCCAACTTGAGGCCCATTAGTGGCACATTCGGATACTGATCGCACTTGAAGATTGAGGTAAAGATGAAAAGCTTGATGCCTGCTTTTTTGGCCCCTTCGATAAGAACTTGATTGCCTCTGTCCACGGAGTAGATGGTGTTTCCCTTCAAGCCTGCTCCAGCACTGGCCGTCGTGATCACTGCATCGACGCCTTCCAGAACTTCGGGCAGGTTCTCTAGATTGTTCAGGTCTCCTTTGTAGAGGACGGCACCCCATTCTTCCAAGAACTGCGCTCGAACTCGGTCTCGGACTAAACAGCGGACGCTATGACCATCGGCAATGACTTTTTTAACAATCTGTCTGCCTAGAGTCCCTGTACCACCAACTACTAAAACATTCATTTTATAAAGCACTACTTTAATAAAAGTTTACAAGATTATTTGACCAAGATCATGGGTGTTCTTGCCTACCGCTGTTTAGACTCAACCGCGATTATTTGGCGGGACTCTGAGGTAACCTTTTGGCCGCAATTCCGGCATGTGGCCCCTGAAGGAGTAGAAATTAAGACCGTTTCACAGTTTGGACAAGGCCCTTGGGCGGCATTCCAATAGAGAGAAATGCCAAGGGCTATGGCCGTCAGGAGCACGACAGCCAGAATGAATCCGATTTGAATACTGCCTGTGGTAATCGGGAAAACAATAGCGGCGATCGCACCTCCGCGCAGGACACCCCAACCCACTCCAAATAAAATGCGCTTGGCGGTGGTCAATTCTTCCATTGTTTTTTGTAAAGAAAACGTTACATTCTCAGATTAGCGGGATCTGCGACCGATCCGCACCTAATAGCGGCAGGCCCGTACTACAAAAGGTTAAAATAGGGTTAAGAAGTCCTGGGGCAACGAATGGGAGAAATGCTGTGGACGGGTGAGTTAAAGGAAATCTTTTTCCGGTTGGGAGCGGCGGTTTTAATTGGTGGCATCCTGGGCATCAATCGAGAACTCCGACATAAACCAGCAGGGATGCGGACTCATGCCCTTGTTGCCTTGGGGGCTGCCTTGATTACCTTGATCGCAGTCCAACTTAGTCCCAAGGATATTGCTGTGGATGGCAATATAGTAGTCCGTTCCATTCAAGGGATTGTCACCGGCATTGGTTTTTTGGGTGGTGGGGTCATTTTGCGCAGTCAGGACCAGACGATGGTAAGAGGACTGACGACCGCAGCCTCGATTTGGGTAGTTGCTGCCCTAGGCATAGCCTGTGGGGTCGGGTTTTGGCAGATGGCCCTGATTGCCATGGGATTTAGTTTGCTGATCCTAGTTGTGGGAGAACCTCTGGAGCATTTTCTTCATCAGATGCTTCCTGGGCATAAGGAAGACGAGTTGGAGAAGCCTGTGGAAATTAAGAACCAGTCTTTAACCCCTCTATAGCTCCCCACGATCCAGTGCTTTACAAAAGGTCTGATAATCCTTTTCTGTCTGTCGTGCATAGGTTTGGGCATATTCCAAGAGAGCATTTTGTCCCTGCTGCGCTTTGGCAAAAGTGAACAGTTCAGCCTTAGACACAGAGCCTTGTTGGTTGCTGCTGCGTAGTTGTGCCCACGCCGTCAGTCGCCCCATCGTCTGCATGAGTACATCGAGACGGTCTAAATCTCCTGTCAAGCTCTGTAGAGCAATTCGGTCTTGAGAAGGTTGGAGTTCTTTGAGGACGAAAGAGTCTTTTTCCAGGCTAAGCGCATGGAGTAGGGCGGGAGGCATTGCTTGCATTCTTTGTTGGACTGCGACAATACGTTCTGCTTCGCTCATCCAAGTAGGTTGGGGGATGGCTAGATGAAGCTGGAGGGTAGAACTGCGCGCTTGTTTCAGCTCCAAGAGATAGTTTTGATCAGGAGAACCCTTGCCTTCTACCAATAGGGCATAACGCTTAAGGCCTAGACTGGCAATGCCTGCTATGCGTTGACCCAAATCTAAAACCCGAAAAAACGGTGGGTTTGGCTGTGTAGCCGACCAAGCATGGAACGCAGAAATTACCCGTTCACGTTCTGGCCCAGAGACCGAGAGCATTTTCACCTGATCGATCCGCAAGACTCGTTTACCGTCTTTGAGCACGGTACGCTCTTTCAGAAAGTCCTTGCGCTTACGTTGGGCCAGTTCGGATAGCAAACGTTTAATCGGACCTGAAGCCTCGTCCTGCCCAAGAAAATGGGCTTTACCTTGAATAAGAGCTTGGCCATAGGCATTCAGGAAAAGATGGCACTGAGCAAGAGCCTCCGCACGCTTGATCTTGAGTACTTCACCGCCCACCAAAACGCTGGTAAGCATACGGGCAAGCTCCCATGTAGAGGGGGCTAGGGTGGCTTCGTCAAAATCGTTGAGGTCGAAATAGATCTTTCGGTCATCACTTTTGTAGCCACCAAAATTTTCTAGATGCAGGTCCCCACATACCCAGACAAGGGGGGCCTGATCCAAGGGAGAAGCCACAGGCCAATCTTCATAGAAGAGAAAAGAAGTGCCCCGAAAAAAAGCAAAAACATTTGCGCGTAGGGCCTGATATTTTCGCTTTACTAAGGTTGGATCTTGATCTTTATGAAAAAACCGGATGCGTGCGATCACATCTCGGGGGCTTCGTTCTTGCTGCTTCATCAATCTCCACTTTACTGAAGTGTGCATTTTTAGAGCCAATATCTGCGGCCAAATCTTGATAAGATGCATTTCTGCATTCGGTTAGGAATCCTTGGGTGAGCACGAACACAGATACAGATTATGACCTTATCGTTATTGGTGCTGGAGTTGGAGGATTTGACGCCGCTAAACATGCTACCCATCGCGGGCTAAAAACAGCTTTGGTGGAGTGTCGGGATATGGGAGGGACCTGCATCAATCGAGGGTGCATCCCTTCTAAAGCGCTCCTTGCGGCGGCAGGTACGCTGAGAAAGATTCAGCACACAGAAATATTTGGCATCAGCGTGGAGGGCATTCACTACGACCGGGCTAAAGTAGCGGCTCATGCCATGGGCGTAGTCGAGAAGATTCGTACGGACATGACCAAGACTACGGAAAAGATGGGCATTACGGTCCTGCGCGGCAAAGCCAAACTGCTAGAGCCGCAAAAGGTCCACATTGAAACGGATAGTGGGATCCAAACGATTACGGCCAAAGATATCATTCTGGCTACGGGCTCTGAACCCTTCGTCCCGCCGGGTATCGAGATCGACCATCACACGGTTTACACCTCCGATGAAGGGGTGCGCCTAGAACAAGTCCCTCCGCGGATCGTCATTATTGGTTCAGGGTACATTGGCCTCGAATTTTCTGATATTTATTCCACCTTGGGCGCTCAGGTCACGATTATCGAAGCACTCGACCAGCTTTTCCCAGGGTTTGACCCAGATATTGGCCGGATGGCAGAGCGGATCCTGATTAAACCCCGCAATATCCGGACCATGAAGGGCGTCCTCGCCAAAAAAATCACACCGGGTCGGCCTGTACGCATTGAACTTTCCACAGGAGAGACCCTCGAAACCGATGCGGTGCTGGTGGCGACAGGTCGCCGTCCCAATAGCCAGAATTTAGGCCTAGAAGAACTGGGCCTAGAAACCGAACGCGGATTTATCCCTGTAGATAACCGGATGGCGACAGCAATTCCCCATCTGTGGGCGATTGGAGATGTCACAGGGAAGATGATGCTCGCCCATACCGCCAGTGCGCAGGGAGTTGTCGCCGTAGAGAATATTCTTGGGCATGAACGTTCTATGGACTATCGGTCGATTCCGGCGGCAGCCTTTACCCATCCTGAAATTGGTTTTGTCGGCCTCACCGAACCGCAGGCAAAAGCAGAGGGATATAAGGTCGGCATCGTACGCACCTACTTTGGTGGTAATTCAAAAGCGATTGCCCAAGGGGAAACGGACGGAATCTGCAAGCTCGTGTTCGACCAAGAGTCTGGAGAATTACTGGGGGCCCATATTTTGGGGCCTGAGGCATCCTTGATTGTCCAGGAATGTTCCGCCGCCATTGCAAAACGGGACAAGATAGAAAGCCTCGCTAGACTGGTTCACACTCATCCCACTCTCTCTGAGGTGTTGGATGAAGCGTACAAGAGAGCAGCGGGCTAGCCTAGCTATCAGGTCTAGGGGATCTCAAGATCTCGGCGTGGTTCAAAAATCTCGGGATTACGCTAACACTTTTTAGAAGAGCGTGAATTTTCAAATCTTTATGTGTCAAAGCTTTGAGATTTTGAGACTCGACCTAAAGTGTTACCTTGGTTCGAACCACGCTAATATTTAGATCTTCATGGGCTTTGAAATCAAATCGATTGAGAGCTGCAGTTTTCATTTGACGAGCGGCGGAGAATCCTTTTTTAAACATTTGCAGCTCTTTTGCTCTCATTCGATATTGTTGAGGATAAAAATATCTCGCAAAAAACTTAAAGATCGCCAAGTGTATCCAATTTGTTTGTGTGTCACTCCCCATCGTAAATCCAATGACATATGCTTCATCTTCTGGCGACTGTTCTCGCCCTAAAAGGATATGAATATAATCATGCGCTTGTAAAGAGATCTGTCCTGGGAACGATATAGGACTATCAGGATTTTCCAATAACCAAATTATAAAAGGGATAGTTGATGGTTCATCTTTTCGAAGTTGCGCATAAGCCTCTTTAAGGGTTAGGTCATAGGCCTCTAGATTTAATTGTTGAGCTAGCTCAGTATCCATCGATATACTCCTAGACAATCTACGAAAATAAATAGGGATGCCGAATAGGTGATGAGCTCCATATCTCGATCTTGCAGGCTTGCTAGCAGCATTTGTCCAGAGCTGAATGCCAGAAAAATGAAGCCATAGGGACTGAGCGAGATATTAGAGGCGAGTAAAACGCCTCCAATCAGAGCACAAGCACTACTAGAGAAACGGAATATTTTGCTGGGAATTTTCATCACAATTTCTCCAAGGATGACCATCAGCTAACTAGAGCTATCAAACCTGTATTTCCACTCAAGGCAATTTCAGGATCTACCCATTCTTCCAAGAAGAAAGTTTGTAGGATGAAATGCCAGCACTAAAATCAGGGAGGAGCTGGCTTGGTTTATTTAGATGCATTTACCCTACTGATGAAAGGGCTAAATGGGCTACTTGGTTCTTTTCTCCTCTGCGAATACGCACAATCTGGCCCACCGGAATGACAAATACCTCCCCATCCCCGATATCCCCCCTGCGGGCAGCCTGCACGATCACGGCTACAGCTGCGTCTGTCAACTCGTCCGAAACGACCATTTCGATTTTGATCATATTTGCAAACTGAGCGGTGAATTTGGCTCCTCTATACAGGCTAATTTGGCCCTTTTGCCGGCCAAATTCCCGGACCTCTGTCACGGTCATCCCGACAATATTTGCTTTGAGCAGCGCTTCTTTCACGTCTTCGAGTTCGTCGGGCTGGATAATGGTTTCTATCTTGTTCACGGTTTACCTCCTTACGGTTAGGGGAGAAATTGAGTATTGTTGAACATTCGGTTCAGGTTGCTTGAACCTCATAGATTCATCAAACTCCAGTTGACTTACAAATCTTATGAGGTTGGAACTAAATTGGCATTGAACAATTTTTCGGTTTGATAGGCTATTTTTTTGGTCTTATTTTGCCTTTGGCTTTTCTATTCGTGATCCGCTCCTTTTGGGCTAATATTGCCCAATTGCAAAACTAGACAACGCTAGGACCTTGTATAAAAACTCTGGCAAGACAGCCGCTAGGGTTTGTGAGATTAGCAGGTGCAGGAAGGCGCGTGTTCTGTGCTTACTTGGCTGAAAAGCATGACTAGTAAGGGTTTAAATTCTACTTTTACATTTTTGACGCGTTGGCTCTTTTAATCAATTAAGCTTTCTAGGGAAATATTTTCTTCTAGAACGGTGGGACTGTCAGGGTTGAACGGGGCTTTCCAGCGATCGATGCGCGTTATTTGGTCCTGGGGGCTGAGAAGTGGAATCGTCGGGTCTGGGGGAGTAGCCCGGCGCAAAGAACTAACTTCTCCACGGAAGTACAGGAGTTCATCTTCCTCTTGTTCTTCAGCCAAGATCGTGAGGACACGCAGTACCTCTTTCGGATGGCTTAATGAGTAGTTCGCTAAGATTTGGTCGGCGTCTTTATGCATGAGATTGCGTCCAGGGTAAAGCGATCTGTAGCCAAGCCCCCCCTGTTTCGGGATGATTATGAGCTTGGATGTAACCGTCATGGCCATCTACAATTTGGCGGACAATAGCCAGTCCAAGACCACTGCCTCCTGTTCGTCGTGCACGGGCTGGATCCGCACGATAGAATGCTTCAAAGACACGGTCTAGGTCTTGCGCAGGAAACCCAGGGCCTTCATCCTGGATATCAATCAGCCAGCGGGGGGAAGATGCTAGGGGAACATCCTCCGGATTAGCGTGAACGAGAATAGTCTTTCCTTCGGGGCTATATTTCACGGCATTGTCTAGCAAGTTGAGCCAGACGCGAACGATCGCCTTAGCATCTCCAATACTCGGTAAGGTGTCGGGGCCTTGGTAATCCAGGCGAATGTTACGATGTAGCGCTACAGGTTCCAAGATATCCCAGGATTGATCCAGTAGGACTTTGAGGTCTATCGGTTCAGGAAATTCTGGATATTCCCACTGGCCCAAGTCCAATAGGTCTTGTACTAATTCGGCGAGACGGTTAACTTCTTTGATTACTTTTTCTACCCAAGTCAAAAGGTCTGGGCTAATGCGGGTAGACAGCGTTTCGTGTACGAGACGAATGGAGGTCAGGGGAGTCTTCAGTTCATGGGCTACGGCCGATGTCCACAGATCACGGGAACGGGTGAGCTCTACCAGTTCTTTGCGATTTTGCAGAAAAACCCCCACGCGCTGTTGTGGTAAGAGAACGGTCTCTGCCCGCAGATATTTGCTGGTACTACTAGAGAACACAGTAGGGCTCCATTCCGTTTTTTGAGGGGCTTTTTCTTCACGCGTACGGGTAATCAGTTGGTCTAGTTCATAGGAACGTGCATATTCTAAAAGCGATCGTTTGGGTCCTTCCCTTTGCCAGGTGGTAATGCCCAGCAGTTCCTTCGCTAACTGATTGCAGCTGAGTAGCTGATTCTTCTCATCGATCATGAGATAGCCTAAAGGAGCAACCGCAAAAAGATTTTCCAGGGCCGTGTTGTTCTGTGCCAACTCATCGAACTGGAGCTGTTGCTTCTCGATCTCGGTGTATAGGGCATTGGCCTGGTCTTTGTTTTTCTTCTGGATAGTTTTTTGCCAGAAGATGCTCGCGCCCAAGCTTAGGGCAGCACCCCCTATGAAGCTCCAGAGCTCCATATCGACTACTCCTTGCTACGTAAGGCCCTATCCGAAACGATAACCAAATCCGCGCACCGTGACCAAATATTCTGGACGACTAGGGTCCACCTCTAGTTTTTCGCGCAACCAACGGATATGAACATCTACGGTCTTACTGTCTCCCATAAAATCAGGTCCCCAGGCCCGTTCTAGGAGCTGTTCGCGGGTCCAAACCCGCCGTGGATTGCGCATGAATAATTCTAAAAGGCGGAATTCTTTCGGAGAAAGCTCGGTCACAGCGTCACGGACCATAACTCGACATTCATCCAGGTTCATCGAGAGGTCTTGATATTGCAGGATAACCTGCTGAGGCATAACCCGCCGTTCCCGACGGAGTAAGGCTCGGCAGCGAGCGGAGAGTTCACGCATACCAAAGGGTTTGGTAAGGTAATCGTCAGCTCCAACTTCTAAACCCGCCACCCGGTCGGTTTCTGAACCTTTGGCCGTGAGCATCAAAATCGGGACCATATTGCCTTCTCGACGCAGAAGACGGCAGAGGTCTAAGCCATTGAGAAAGGGCAGCATTAAGTCCAGAATAATCAAGTCTACGCGGTCACTCCGCCGCATCAGTGCCAGGGCTTCGCGGCCATCTTCCGCCAAAACAGTTCTAAACCCATCATCCGCCAGATGCAGGGCCACAGTTTCCCGAATTAGTTCTTCGTCATCCACAATCAGAACAGTATCAGACATGTGTTTCCTCAAGACCTAGTCGTGAGCCACTACATCGTACCACCCCCTTTTTCCTAAGGGCTTGGGAGAGAATGAACGACGTAATTGCGGTCTTGGTTGCTTAAACGAGCCTGCACACCCCATGCTTGGAATCGCTCGACCAGCCGTTTGCAGGAGGGTCGTTCTGTGGCGTAATGACCTGCATCGACCAAAACGATGCTCCGCTCCATGGCCTCTTGGAACTGGTGAAATTTACAGTCGGACGTGAGATAGAGATCTACTTGGTGGCGGTGGGCTTGGGGAATAAAGCTGCCTCCAGAGCCTCCCAAGACTGCGATTTTGTGTATTTTGCGGTCAAGGGCTGCAGGGGAAGTAATGAGATGGGGTTGGCTCAGTTGGAAACGAATGAGTTGGAGGGCCTCTTCTAGAGTCTGAGGCTCGGGCAGAAATCCTACGCGCCCATAGCCAATGGAAGAGGCGGGCGGTTCTACAACGTAGAGTTCGTAGGCCGGTTCTTCATAGGGATGGGCTAACCGCAATGCCTGAAGGACTTCGCTGCGACGGGTTTCTGATACTAGGACTTCCAGTCGGTTTTCGGCTACCTGGTTATCTCCGGCGACACCCACCGCTGGGTTACTTCCTGCCAAGGCACAGAAAGTCCCGATCCCCGCACTCCAGTAGCTACAGCGGGTATAGTGTTCACCAATTTGACCGGCTCCAGCTTCCCAAAGTGCTTCTAATAGAACATCCTTTGCCTCCTCCGGAACGAAGGTCACCAGTTTAAAGAATTTTTCAGGATAGGGTTCTAGGGGTTCGCACTTGGATAAGCCAAGCAACGTGGCTAGGGTGTCGGCGGTACCTTCCGCCACCTGGTCAAAGTTGGTATGGGCGCTATAGACGCCAATGCCTTTGGTATAAGCCAGATGGACGGCTTGACCGACAGGAGTTTTGGGATGAAGGGACTTGAGGGGGGTGAAAATCAGGGGATGGTGGGCAAAGACGAGGTTGAATCCTTCATCGGCCGCTTCTTCCAGAACGGAAAAAGTTGGGGTTAGGCAGACCAGGACTCTCGCTTCTTCTAGGGCAATTCCCGGTTCTACTTGCCAGCCTACATTGTCCCAAGATGCTGCCAAATAAAGGGGGGTGGTCGCTTCAAACTGCTGGATGAATTTTTCTACCCGCACAAGGTAATCCTCATGAGTGAACGGTTTGGGGCAAGGGCTCTGGAGCCCAGGCTTCTCCATATTCTGCTTTCAAGACTTGGAAGGCGTCTACCTGCCCCTCGGCATATTCTCCTGGCTTTCCCCATTGGAGAAAAGCGCTCAGCAGTGGCTTGGATTCAGCATCTTTTTGCAAACGGACCGCATAGGTAGTGAAGTTGCCCCGTTTAGCGATGCCTTCTTCAAAGCGCACCCAGCCAATATCCTCCATGTTGAGGTGGAATTCAAAGTTTTCTGTATGCATGTTGGCGTATTGGCCTTTGGGCAGAGTTGCATAGTACAGGTCTTTCATCTCAGACTTGCATTCCAGCACTGCGGTGTCATTGGTGACGATAATTCTCAGCAGTCCGAGGGTGGAGCATTTTTCTAGAAATTCTTTTAAGGTCGACATAATATACCTATCAGTCTTGCTCCCTGATTCTAGGAGATCTCCTCGTCGATCCTCTATTGAGATCTAAGATTGAAGGAACTGACGGCTCGATTTCCCTAATTAGACCCCGTTTAGGTTCAGACCCGTAGTTTTTCTTCCTCCGGGCTAACGTCGTTACTCTCACTGAGGTTGAATCTAGCCATGAATCCCCCACCGCAGGACATTCAAAATTTTTTAACCATCGCCACGCAGGCAGCGGAGGCTGGAGGAAAAGTGCTCCAAAGCTTTTGGGGAAAGTTAGAAAATGTCCAGGAAAAAACGCCAGGAAACTTAGTTACGGAAGCCGATACCGCCTCTGAGCGAATGGTTCTGGATATCTTGAAAACTGCCTTCCCAGAGCATCGGATTTTGGCGGAAGAATCGGGAGCTTCTGGAGAGATCACCAGCTCCTATGTTTGGGCGGTAGACCCCCTGGATGGAACCACCAACTATGCCCACCACTTTCCTGTTTTTTCCGTCTCTATCGGTCTCTTGTTCGAGGGACAACCGATCGTAGGCGTGGTCTATAACCCAATTACCAATGAATTATTCACCGCAGGGTTGGGACTTGGCGCTTTTCTGACTCAAAATGGACAATCACAGTCGATTCGGGTTTCAAAAACTAAGCAAGTAGCAGATAGTCTCCTGGCGACCGGCTTTGCCTATGACCGTAGAGAGGTGAAAGATAATAACTATGCGGAGTTTTGTCATTTTACCCAAGTCAGCCAAGGGGTGCGCCGATTAGGGTCAGCCGCCCTAGATTTGGCCTATGTGGCGGCAGGAAGATTTGACGGTTATTGGGAGCGGGGACTTTCCCCCTGGGACATGGTGGCGGGCATAGTGCTCGTTCTGGAAGCGGGAGGGCAGGTAAGTGGCTATGACCAGGGTGCAATCAATATAGCTTCTGGCCGGGTTTTAGCGACCAATGGCTTACTGCATGAAGCCATGAGCCAAACACTCAGCAGAATCACTCCTCTCCTGGTTCCTGTTCCCTAGCAGGGACTCTCCTCAAACGCTCTTTATGCATTCCAAGGCTCCGCGACAGCGACCACAAACATAGCGGACGCTAATTCGGCGGCTTCGACGAAAAATTTGGGTGCATCGAGTACAGCGATAAATCCACGGCTGTTCTGCGGTCATCGTATGGCGAACGGTGGTACCGATATGTTCTGCCCACCATTTGAATTCTGCGTTATGGCATGGTTTTACGGGCTGTCCTTCCAGGTAGCCAATAGCCTGGGCACAGTGCAGCATCTCATGCTTGAGGGTGCTGGCTAGTTCTTGCCGGCGATAGACAGGATTACTAAATAAAGGACTGCTCAGGATAATCGCTAGCGGGTGATAGGTAATTCGCGGTCCTTGCCTGCGCACTTGATAGCGAAAAAGCCCTGCGGTACGGAGCATCTGCTGGGTGCTCAGACAAAGGAGGAAACGTTCCTGTTCCGTTGAGGTTCTTTTTTTTCTGGAATCGATGTGGATAGGCGGGAGATGCCCCTTAAACCATGTCTGATTGACATCGGTATAGATGGCAAAGGCTTCTGAGAGCAGTTCGTAATCGGTGGCAAGACTCATCAAAGCGAATTATAACCAGAGCTGTGAGAAAATGCCCCCATGGATATTGCCACCTGGAACGTTAATTCAATCAATGCGCGCCTGCCGCTTCTTTTGGACTGGCTCCAAGAACATCAGCCCGATGTTGTTTGTTTGCAAGAAACAAAGGCTACCCATGATAAATTTCCCGTTGAGCCTTTAGCGGCTTTGGGCTATCACCTAGCCTACATAGGCCAAAAAACGTTTAATGGAGTGGCTATCCTTTCTAAAACAGAAATCCTAGAAGTGAATAAAGGCTTGCCCGGAGATGGAGAAGATGCTCAAAAACGTCTGATCATGGCAACTGTGAATAATATTAAAATTATCAATGCTTATATTCCCAATGGTTCTGAAGTCGGTTCTGAAAAATTTGCCTATAAATTAGCTTGGCTAGATAAATTACAAACTCTTCTAAAAGAGCAGTATGACCCTAAGCAGTTAGTTTTACTGTGTGGAGACTTTAATATTGCACCGGAAGAACGCGATGTGTTTTCTGTTAAAGAAATGACCAATCAGGTTGGTTTTCATCCTGATGAGCACCAAGCGTTACAAAAAGTGAAAGACTGGGGGTTCGTAGATGCTTTTCGCCTCCACAACCAGGAAACAGAATTTAGCTGGTGGGACTATCGGGCCGTTTCTTTCCGTCGTAATCGGGGCCTACGCATTGATCATATTTGGGTCTCTAAACCACTCGCAAAGCTATGTACCACCTGTTGGATCGATAAAGTGCCGAGAGGCTGGGAAAAGCCTTCGGACCATACCCCTGTCATTGCTCGCTTTGATGTGTAAGTTCATCGCTATCTAGGGTGGATAAACTTCTGAATGGCTGTTACCTGTTGCGTATAGGTCGAGGCTTCCATCTGAAGCGTTTATGGGCAAATTGCTCACTCCAGAGGCTTGGTCCATAACTACAATAAAAACACTCTGAACCCTGTTTCCATGACGCTTTTCTTTGGTTTGTTAGGCTATCCCATCGCGCATTCTCTTTCTCCTGTGATGCATAAGGCCGCTTTGAATCATTTAGGTCTAGATGCTCATTATTTGGCTTTCCCCGTAGCTCCAGAAAATATACGTGAAGCTGTATTTGGACTCTGGGCTTTGGGCTGTGGAGGATTCAATGTAACGATTCCCCACAAACAGGCGATCATGCCGCTCATGCAGGACTCTACGCCCCTAGCCCGAAAGATTGGGGCGGTGAACACGGTCTTACGTACCGAGCAAGGCTGGCTTGGAGACAATACCGATATGGCAGGATTTATCGCTCCCTTACTCAGACGAAAGCCTGATTGGTCCGAGGCTCATGCCCTTATTCTTGGCTGTGGGGGCGCGGCCAGGGCGGTGATTGCAGGTTGTCAAGCTTTAGGCATTCGGCACATAAGCGTGCAAGGACGGAATGCAGACAGCCTAAAAGC
>CASBPW010000102.1 GCA_949127685.1 Candidatus Sivonenia alaskensis PMM_0068
ACATAGTAGGCACTTACTTTATTGGCGGGGTTAAAAGACCGACGGGCAGTGACCAGCAACTTTGTCGTGTAATCTTTGCCATCCTGCTTCAGGTTAATTTCTCCCACTTGCCCCCCTCCGGAGGTGTAATAGGGAGTGCCATCGGAGCGCAGGAGGAAATAGTCGCCTGGTTCTCCTTTGGGCAAGGAAAAGGTCTGAAGGTTGGGGTCTTCTTTTTTCACAGCAGTCGCCGATGGAGACTCTTGCTTCTTTAGAGAAACCAGTGGAGGTTCGCTTTGACAGGCTGTAATCAAAGCTAATAGAACACAAGCGAGGACAGATCTATACAAGAGCATAGTCCTAGCTTCCCATATAGCCGAGAAATCCGGTTAGTGCTGGCGCTTGACCTATATCTCAGCGGGTGTGTTGCCCTGGCTAATGCCTTCAGCACATTAATTTTAAATAACAAAACCTTGTTCACAGAACTTTTGGTTCATTTCTGTAGCAAAAAATACGAATTGGGATCTAGAACTTCTTTAAGCTATTTCATGTCTTGTTTCTGTCCACAGTGAACTTAGGGTCTATTTAGGGGCAAGGTTGTTAAAATTTAGACTTCAAGGAGCACCTGGAGTATGTCGAAGACCCCCAATAACGTCATGCAATTGATAAAAGATAAGGGCGTCAAAATTGTTGATCTGAAATTTATTGATCTGCCCGGAATTTGGCAACACTGTTCTTTTTACATTGGTGAAATCAGCGAAAAAACGATCACCGAGGGTCTAGCTTTTGATGGCTCCAGTATTCGCGGATGGAAAGCCATCAACGAATCTGACATGCTGATGGTGCCTGATCCCAATTCGGCCTTCATCGACCCCTTTATGGGAGGCCCGACCCTGAGCATGACCTGTAGCATTCGGGAGCCTCGCACCGGACAACCCTATAGTCGTTGCCCACGGGTCATTGCCAGCAAGGCCCTGGATTACGTCAAAAATTCTGGAATAGCAGACACGATTTACGTCGGCCCAGAGGCTGAGTTCTTTATCTTTGATGATGTCCGCTTCGACCAGACCGTGAACTCCGGTTATTACTATGTGGATTCTGTAGAGGGTCGCTGGAATTCCGGTCGCAAAGAAGACAGCGGCAACCTTGGCTATAAGCCCCGCTATAAAGAAGGCTATTTCCCTGTCCCCCCTACAGACACGTTGCAGGATATCCGGACGGAAATGCTACTCACCATGGGTGAATTGGGTGTTCCGATTGAGAAGCACCACCATGAAGTAGCGACAGGCGGCCAGAACGAACTTGGGATCCGCTTTCTGCCCATTGTTGAGGCCGGTGATGCCCTGATGATCTACAAGTACGTTGTCAAGAACGTAGCTCGTAAGCATGGCAAGACCGTCACCTTCATGCCCAAACCCTTGTTTAACGACAACGGAAGCGGGATGCATACCCACCAATCTCTGTGGAAAGATGGTCAGCCTCTCTTTGCCGGTGACCAGTATGCAGGCTTGAGCCAAATCGCCCTCTGGTATATCGGTGGTATTCTCAAGCATGCTCCGGCCCTCTTGGCGATTACCAATCCTTCCACCAATTCCTACAAGCGTTTGGTGCCTGGTTTTGAGGCTCCGGTAAACTTGGCCTATTCCCAAGGCAACCGTTCTGCTTCCGTACGAATTCCGCTTTCTGGAGATAGCCCGAAAGCTAAGCGTTTGGAGTTCCGTTGCCCCGATGCATCCAGCAATCCTTACTTGGCCTTTGCCGCAATGACGATGGCCGGAATGGATGGCATCAAGAACCAAATTGACCCCGGTGAGCCGCTGGATGTGGATATCTATGAGCTATCTCCAGAAGAATTAGCGAAGGTCCCTTCCACTCCTGCTTCTCTGGCTGAAGCGTTAGAAGCCCTAAAGGCAGACCACGATTTCTTGACCGCAGGCGGAGTCTTCACCGAAGAGCTGATCTCCACCTGGATTGAGTACAAGCTGAGCAATGAAGTCATCCCGATGAGTTTACGTCCTCATCCCCATGAATTCGCGCTCTATTACGATTGCTAATTTATCGATCTTGGTCGAATCTAATCTTCAACCGCTTCCTTCGGGAGGCGGTTTTTTTTGTGTCTTTGGGCAAACCAACTGTCATCGGGTCATTCAAATCGGCGATTCATGAATGTCCTAAACCTTGAACTTCTCGGTAATCCGCTTCATCGCCTCATTCACATTTTCACGACTGTTAAACGCTGAGATGCGGAAGTAGCCTTCGCCTGCGGCACCAAATCCAGAACCAGGGGTGCCTACGACATGGCAGTTCTGCAGCAACTTATCAAAGAAATCCCAACTGGAAAGACCATTAGGCGTTTTTACCCAAACATAGGGCGCATTCGTCCCGCCATAAACGTGCAATCCAGCGGCGATCAATTGCTCCCGGATGATCTTGGCATTTTCCATATAAAAGCTAACCAACGCCTTGATTTGGGCCTGACCTTCTGGCGAATAGACTGCTTCTGCACCCCGTTGGACGATGTAGGAAACCCCATTGAATTTGGTAGATTGACGGCGATTCCAGAGTTTCCACAATTCCACATCTGAACTATCAGCGGCTTTCCCCGTCAACGTCTTAGGAACGACTGTCAGCGCACAACGTGTTCCGGTAAAGCCTGCATTTTTAGAAAACGAACGAAATTCAATCGCGCATTCCCGGGCTCCTTCAATCTCGTAGATGGAATGGGGCAGATTGGGATCGGTAATAAATGCTTCGTAGGCCGCATCAAAGAAAATGATCGAACCGTGGGCTCTGGCATAGTCCACCCAAGCCTTCAGGTGTTCCTTGGTAGCTGTAGCGCCTGTGGGGTTATTGGGAAAGCAAAGATAGATTAGATCAACCTTTTCAGCGGGAATCTGGGCTGTAAAATTATTTTCAGCGGTGATCGGCAAGTAGACAAAGCCCTCATACTCGCCTTTTTCATTGGCCTCTCCCGTATGCCCGGCCATCACATTGGTGTCTACATAAACGGGATAAACAGGGTCTGTGACAGCGATCGTATTGTTATCGCCAAAGATATCGAGCATATTCCCGGAGTCACACTTCGAACCATCGGACACAAAGATTTCAGAAGCATCAATCGGGCAGCCCCGTGCCTGAAAATCATGGGCCGCAATTGTTTCTCGCAACCAAGCGTAGCCCTGCTCTGGGCCATACCCTTTAAACGAATTGCGGTCTCCCATATCTTCCACCGCTTTGATCATGGCGTCGCGGCAGGCCTGAGGCAGCGGCTCGGTCACATCCCCAATGCCCAGTCGAATAATTTTTGCGTCAGGATAAGCCTCTGCAAAAGCATTGACCCGCCGAGCAATTTCAGGAAAGAGGTAGCCCGCTTTGAGTTTGAGGTAATTATCGTTAATGGTTGCCATAGTAAATCTGTGAACCTTTGCATTCTGTAGGAGTTTCGCAAGGTGTCGCTTCAAGCCATAGGGAATCGCTAAGAAACAAACGCCGTAAGCCAGTTTACAGCCTATAGTCTCAGCGGCGCAGAACTAAAGTAAGGTCAATAAACATGAGTTTTGTCCCATTCTAGAGAGTTCTGCCATGAGCACCTCTGAAAAACCGCACCCAGAGCATGGCGCTCCCGAAAAATCGGACACGCTGAACAGTTCAGATAGAGACGCAAGCTTTCAGGTGATCCAACGCGCCGTACTTGGACTCTGGGAGGTAGTCAGCGATTTGACGAGCATTCAGCACCCGAGGCGCAAGCGCTATAGCGTCACTATCTTTGGGTCGTCCCGGCTACGTGCGGACAGCCCCCTGTACGATGGAGTCCGCCATCTGGCGCAAGAACTCACCGTCATGGGCTGCGATATCGTGACAGGGGGGGGTCCCGGCCTCATGCAAGCAGCTAACGAGGGCAGTGTGAGCGTCGACCCCAGCAATCGAGCTCAATCCATTGGCATTCGCATGGATTTGGAAATGGAGCAACATACAAATCCTTTTGTAGAGAAGGTTTATCAACACCGGACTTTTTTTTCGCGTTTACATCAGTTTGTACTGCTTTCCGATGCATTCGTCGTCGTCCCAGGAGGCATTGGCACCACCCTAGAAACCTTGATGATTTGGCAACTCCTGCAAGTCCGCAAACTGCATAACACTCCTCTGATCCTCGTAGGCGAAATGTGGTTCGATTTAGTGGCCTGGGCAGAAAAATATATGGTGAAGGCTACGCCCCAATTGGCTCATCCTACGGATATGCAGATTCCCCGCTGCGTCGAGACTTTTGATGATGCCGTGGCCTTACTCCGCGAATCGCACGCGATATGGGAACGTCAAAAATAAATTGATAAAAATTCAACGAATCTACCCCTGGGATCTGAAAAAGATAAAGAAAACCCCTGACATGCGGTGTGAGATAAAGGGCTTGCTATAAAGGAGATCACGATGCATGGCGTCATCAGCCAAGGGCATAGCCGAAGGAGAAGGTATGAATCAACAAAATCAAGGGTGGAATAACCTTCTTATAGAAATGGATGAGTCGGCACGGAAGATCGACCACTTGGTGAACCAAACACATCAAGTTTCAGAGACTCAAGAGCCTTCCGAACCCTGTGCAACCGAGGATGTGATTTGTTCAAAGCCGACTGTGAATGTGTATGAAACCGAAGACACAGTCATTGTTCTGGCAGAAATAGCTGGGATCGGTCCCGAAGACGTGATCATTTCTCTTGAATCAGACCAGCTCATCATCAAGGGTCAGCGTCGGTACGTAATGCCTGAAGAAATTCAGGTATTTCATCGGATGGAAATCTGGCTTGGTCCTTTTTCCTTGGAAGTACCGCTACCCGAAGGAATTAGTGCAGTGGCGGCAGAAGCAAGTTATCACGCAGGCTTTCTAGAAGTCCGGCTACCGAAACAAACCACGGGCCGCGTTCAACATCTTACCCCCACCTATATCCACTTGAAGGGAATGACGTGGTCTTGAGACTTTAATAAGAACAGCGAGCGCTGGGGTGTCTCCTTCAAAGAGCTAATTAGCTCTTGCCGCTAAAATATTTCTTTTTCAATTTGCTGGAAATTTTCTTGGAGAGCAACTTGACCCGGCGAATTTTGGTCAAAATTTGAATGTTTGATGGATGATTCTGGGCGTGATCAAAGAAATCATTAATGTCTCCCACAATCACTTTAAAGCGTTGAATAATATTTCCCGTGCGATACTCCTCAAAAAAGGATTCAGGCAAGCTGCTGGGAGATGGATTGGCTATCACTTTGAGGATGCGTTGGATATCATATTCTTTAGAATAAGCTGAGATTTTATAGCAATTAAATCCTGGATCTAAGTAATCAGACAATCCACCATTCACGCTAGAAAAAACTTGACAACCAGAAGCGAGTGCTTCCATTGGCTGCAGCCCAAACCCTTCACTGACAGACTGTTGTGCCCAGTACTCAGCCGAATCATAGAGATAAATTTTAGCCCGATTAAAAAGTCCTGCGAGGTCTTCCACATAGGAATCAACGACAAAAACATTACACCGCTTCTTAAGGGCCGGAATTAAATCTTGTATTAAATATTCTGAAGATTTTCGGGCCTGTACTAGAACATCAATATCCCGAACTAAATTTAAATTGCGGAACTCGTCTGATATCTGATTGGGCAAGTAGTAGATCAATGCATTCGGGGACTGCTGCCCCCAATAACCTAAGGTGTTGCGGCTAACAGTGATGATCGGAATACGAGCAGGGAGACTGAATTTGTAGCCTGCACTATGAGCATGATAGACAACCTGATATCTCTTTAATTTAGCAGCCAGTTCAGCAATATCAAATCCCCAGCTCAGTACAAAAATGACATCAACTAAGTTCTTTCCTTGGAGTACATCCTCAAGAAAAAGGGTGTCTTTTTCCCGTTGGCGGTAGGTCACGACTTCGGCATCACAAACCTGTTGCGCAAGCGCCAGGGTCTTTAACTCTGCCCAAAGGCCGCCACAGGCAAACTTGCTGTTTGTACCAGGGACTAAGAAGTAAAGTTTCCTCATCATATCGGTCTCCTAAGGACCATCGCTCACCTGTGGGCTAGCTTACCTGATCTGAACTCAATCGCCCCTACTACCGACTTCACGCTCGGTGTAGGACGCCCCTGTCAGGTTGAAGTCTTCGCTATCCTGTTGCTCCATCGCCTCTTCAATAGATTCCAGAGTTTCTTCCAAGGCGTTCAATACGGCAAGCGGGTCAGCGGCCTCCTGCATCGATTCGGCCTCCGCATCATATCGGTTTTTCACATTAGGGAGGTCTCGCCGCAGTTCTTCCAGTAGCGCAATGATCTTGGCGATTTTTTGCTCTGCTAACAAGTTCACCTGCAAATCGAGCTGTGCATGGCGCTCTTCAATCTTGCTTTGGCGGTTTTGGGTGCTGAGGATCATCAGGGCCAGGGCAAATCCAGCAATTGTGATCCCATCTTGCAGCCAGGTAAAAGGGGGAGGGTCAAAGGAAACTAAGTGCAGAAAAGGAGCAACGGTATTCCCGAACATCCAGAGAAAAATAAACAGCAGACTGCCCCAAATAACAAATGAACGAGCGAAGAATGAGGTCAGCAATTCCACTGCCCGCTGGGGTCGGTCTACTTTCTTCTCTTCCCGGCTATAGAGAGCAATCAGCGTGGCTATATTTTTATTGATGGCCTCGGTGAGCGCATCTACATCGGTCTCAGCGAGGGGTGAAGAATAAGAGGTTTGTAGTATTTTTGAGGGCACTCCTCGCGCTGCATCTTGCCATTTTGATGTCACTGATAACCCCTGGTTCTTTGTGAATGCTGACAGATGGGTGAAAACGCTGTTTTGATATATTACCTTAGAGCAAGGGATAGGCCTTCTGTCCTCAGAGATAGAGCCTTTTAAAGGGGCCATCCCAATTCCTCGCGTGCAACCGCTTCTTGATGAAAGAATAGGCTGATTCTGTAGGGGGATCCATGGTTGCAGCAGCCACAATATTTCACCAGCCCTGGAGCACTCCAGCGGTTTGCCCAAAAGCTAGCCCAATTGGCCCAACCTGGTTGGGTTTTTCTGCTGGAAGGAGATTTGGGCGCAGGTAAAACCACCTTTGCACAGGGGTTTGCGCGAGGGTTAGGGATTACTGCGACCGTGGTCAGTCCTACGTTTACCCTGCTCAATGAGTACCGGGATGGACGAATTCCTCTAGTGCACGGCGATTTCTACCGCCTGGAAGACCCCCTCCAAGCCGAGGAACTGCATCTGGAAGAGTATTGGGAGAACGGCTGGGTCGTATTGCTAGAATGGCCCGACCGTTTGTCAGAGTTACCAGAGCAATATCTTCAGATACAGCTAGAAATCACCGATTCAGGGCGGTTACTAAGTCTATCGGGCAAGGGCTTGGCCGTTCCTGATGGTGATGAAACCGAATGACACGGGAAGAATAATCACAACAACCGTGGACTTCTCCAAACCCCATGAAGCACTCTATCTGGCTGCGTTTTGTGGCTGTGAGCCTACTCTCCGTCTCCCTTGCCCTGCCTGCTCAGGCCCAATTCATTAAGGTCAATGTTGCTGGCGCGGTGAATAAACCAGGGAAATACGCGCTGCCCAAGGGGTCTCGGACCATTGATGCCATCCAAGCGGCGGGGGGCACCCGTTCCGATGCCCAGACTGCAGGCTTAGACTTGGTAGCCCCCCTAAAAGGGGATGGCTCCCTCACCATCCCCTCTAAAAAAGATGCGCCTTCTCAAGCCTCCCGAGCCGTCCAATCTTCCACTGCTGTAGCCCCTAACAAAGCCATTGATCTCAATCAAGCAACTGCCGAAGAATTGACCAACCTCCCTAAAATTGGACCTTCCACCGCAGAAAAGATCGTTCAAGATCGGCAAGTGAACGGCCCCTATAAATCTTTAGCCGATTTAGACCGCGTCAGTGGCATTGGTCGCGGCACCTTAGTCAAACTGTCGGGCGTAGTCACGATCAATGGCGCCATAGCTACCTATGAAGGCAAAACAGGAAGCGTCCCAACCAAAGCGCAACTAAACATTAACCAAGCGACCTACGATGAAATGGAAGCCTTGCGGGGCGTTTCTCCCAAACTTGCGGGTCAGATTCTCCAACTCCGGTTAGACCATGGCGGGCGATTAACACGTTTAGAAGACTTGAAAGAAATCCCCGGCATGACCGACGCCAAGCTTAAATCACTGGCTCGTGATTTAAAAGTAGAATAACCCCCGTCATGGGCCCCCTCTGGCAAACAACCGTTTCTCCCCGCTGGATTTTTTGGCTGGCGGTTGGCGCTGTGCTCTTGGGCTTGTGGACGGTATCTGTGCCTTTTGGCTGGCTTTGGGTCCTCTTTATAGGGCTGTTCGGTGGAATCTTGGCCGGCCGCTATCCTCTACTCCCAGAGAAACAATTTTGGATAGGGGCGATCTTGCTCGGTCTGTTAGCCCAGGGATATGCAACCTTGCGTGCTCCCGTAGCAGGCCCACAAGACCTCTCCCGATATAGCGATTTGGGTACTGTCACCCTGCAAGGAACAGTGGACAAAGCTAGTCAGCGTTCAGGGCTTACGGTTTCTGTTTCTCAAATCAAGCAACCGCTGGCCCGTCCAGTTACCGGCAGTGCTTTAGCTCGCATACAAGGATTTATGCCGGATTTATCTCCTGGGGATCTCGTGCAATTGACCGGGGAACTTCAGGCGGTCCCTGAAGGGAGAACAGACTATTCCGCTTACCTGAGACGACAAGGAATTTTTTCCACCCTGCGCTTAGAGCACGGTGGTCTGAAGCTGCTCCATCCTGCTGGTTCAGGCCCTGGAACTTGGATAAAGTCGGTGCGCAACAAGACAGTCGCGATTCATCAGGCAGCGTTAGGTCCTGTACAAGGGCCTCTGCTGAGTGCCCTAGTTTTGGGAGATGGAGCTGGCGAACCCCTTCCTGCCGTTAAGGAACGCTACCTCCGGGTGGGCCTAGCCCATCTCTTAGCCGCTTCCGGCGCTCAGGTCAGTCTGATTCTGCTCAATGTGCTTTTGCTGCTCAGAAATCAAAAACCGATGGTGCAATTTTGGGTCACGGGTCTTGGGCTTTTTGGCTATCTCCTGCTCACAGGGGGCAGTCCTTCCGTTCTACGGGCAGGCATTATGGGTTTCTTTGCCTTACTAGGCTTAGTATCGGCGACTAAAATTGACCCCCTCCTCTCTTTGGCGACAGCAGCCCTTTTGCTTTTAGTCTGGGACCCAACCTTAACTTCTGATTTAGGCTTTGCCTTTAGTTTCCTAGCCACGCTCGGTTTACTGATCACGGTCCCAAAATTAACGATCTGGCTCGATTTCCTGCCTCCTATGATCGGGATGAATATCGCCATCGCCTTGAGTGCTTATGTCTGGACCCTTCCTCTGCAACTCGCCAGTTTTGGGTCCATTAGTCCCTATGCCTTACTGGCTAATCTGTTGAGCGTCCCCTTTATCGAATTTCTGACGATTGGTGGATTTTGCTCCAGTCTAATTGGTCTTATTCTGCCGCTGATAGCTACTTGGATGGACTGGATTTTGGGTTGGGGACTAGGCCTGTTGGATGCTCTAGTGCAGGCTCTCGCTCAAGCGCCCGGAGCCACGATTAATGTGGGGAACCTTGCCACGGGTCAAATGCTCCTGCTGTATGGTTTATTGGCTCTTCTGCATCTCCCATTCTCCATTCCTGTATGGGTCCCGATTACTGCGGCCTGTTCCATCGTATTCATCCCGACGCTTCGCCCCATGCCAGACCAGCTCGTGCTCTTCCAAGGCACGCAAGCAGGAATTATTCGGATTCAAGGTCAAACCTGGATCGTAGATCCAGGCACTCCACAAACCGTAGAGCGCTATCTACTGCCCTATCTTCAACGCCAAGGGATCAATCATCTGCACGGCATCCTCGTATTAGATGACCACGCGGAACAGGTCAGTGGTCTTCCGACCCTCCTCAAGCATATCGAGACCGACCAAGTCGTGGACTTGGGACCTCACAAAGTCAGTGAAGACTATGCCGCCGCCTTGGTTTACTTACTCAATCAAGGCATCCCTTACCGAAAACTAGAACATCCCATAGCTTTATCAGAGGGTCTATTTCTTTCTCAACCTTCTCCAGGGTTACTCACCTGGGGCCGCTCTCAATCTCCTAAGGCCTCAGATAATTCTGTGGTGTGGGCCTTAGGAGATAAATTACCTGCACCGATGCCCAAACCTTACCGTCTTCTAGCTTTCACCCTTCCAAAGCTGAGTGCTGACACGCTGGAAGTGCTTGCGCAACGTAAACAACCCTTTTACTGGGCCGAGGTAGAGGGAGACCACAGTGTTCTTCTCCGTAGTGAACATGAAAATCTCCTTATGATTACCCTCTAGCTTAATCTAGAGCGTTTCTCGGGTTTGGATGCAATTCCCAATTCTCTTGACTCCATCAGCATGGTTTTCTACCGGGCTGCTAATGTTGCAACCCAGTCTTTCAGAGGCTCCCAACGCACTTTCTTGCCGTAGCCTACTTCAACCACGACTTTCAATCTTTTCTCTTGATCTGCCAACTTGGTGAGGTACGAAAGTTCCTGAGACGCCAAAACGTGCCCTTCAATCAGCCACAGGAGCAGCCCTTTTTGCTTGGGTGTGAGGGTTTGGAGCCCGGTCTGAATGATCGGGGGGAAGGTTTGGGTGTAGACCGCATTCTTGCCGAGATGAGCGGGCCGAATCGTGTAGTCTTCTGACAAAAAACGGGCCATATCTCCCAGGCCACGGGCTGTCATATGAATACAACCATACCCCGTTGCTCTCATCCGCCTTTGATAATCGCCCTCAAAACCGCCCATGTGCGGGTACCACAAGGCTAGAGCCTTATTTTTTTCGAGGTCAGAAACGAAACTGCCGCCAGAACCAATTCCGAGGAAAACACCCATAGGTAAAAATACGTTCGTTACATATTCTTAAGGCTAACACCGTTCTGCACTAGTGGCAGGCGCCTCCATTCAAGACCAAAATGGGAAGTATGAGTGAAGCATCCAAGAGCATCTATAGGGAGGGCCTATGACTAGCACCATGCCTACCAAATTCGCCTATACCAACATCAGTGGCAAAGCCTTTGAACATCCGGCAGACCGCGCTGCTACGGCTGCGCTGAAACAGATTCCCTTTTTGGATGTCGCGATCAAGAAGCTGATTGAACTAGGTTACGAGCGATCCTACAGGCAGTTTTTTCTAGCCAACTCCGTCCAAATTGGTCCTGAACAGCTTCCGCATACTTGGATGCTTTTTGAAGATGCCATGGATGTCCTGGATATTGGCCCCTATCGCCCGGAACTCTACGTTTCCCAGAATCCTACCCGCAATGCATTTACCCTCGGGGCAGACCGGCCGATCGTGGTCTTACAGTCTGGTTTAGTGTCCATGCTTGAGGACCGGGAGCTTCAGAGCGTAATGGCTCATGAATTGGGGCATATCCTCTCCGAGCATGTGATGTATAAGACAGCGCTGAATATCCTGCTCCAACTAGGGAACTCGGCCATAGGGTTGGGCGCTTTACCGCTAACGGCCTTGCGTTTGGCCTTGCTCGAGTGGGACCGTGCTTCTGAGTTATCTTGTGACCGTTGTGCCACCCTCATGGTCCGCGACCCAATGGTCTATAGTTC
>CASBPW010000103.1 GCA_949127685.1 Candidatus Sivonenia alaskensis PMM_0068
GCGTTCAAGGGTTTCAGCCCCTTCTTCAAAAACTGTCCGTAATGTTGTAACGTTTAGTGAACAGTCTAAACATTAGACCATAAATTGTTGGGAGTAGGGCACTTCTAGCAACGTCCTTTAAACCTTTTTCAAGATTTACCCTGTGCGGATTCCTGCGAAACCGTCTCTAGGCTCTGCATAGAGCGGTTACACTTTTGCGTAGTGCCCAATTATTACCTGCATTTGGGTCTAATTAGCGTCATCATTAGGGAGACGGGAAGCAGTAACCTGACGACTGGCGCTTCCCAAGTGCTTATCCGCCAGAATCAGACTGGCTCTGGTTCTGGGAGTTGGCGTTCTGTGATTGAGGTGGAGCTGGAATGAGTTTTATGCCTAGGGTGCGTGTGTTTGTGGCGGTAGGGATGCTATGGTCCTTGTCTGCGGGACTATCGGTATGGGCTCAAACCACCCCAGAGCCTACGCCGAGTTCTCTTCCCCAAACTGCTCCTGCTGTCCCTGCTGCTCCTGTCCCCCCTGCTGAAGTTGCCGTGTTTAAAGTCAACAATTACCCAGTACTGACTCTGAAGGGAGAAGGCGCGAATACCAGAGTTCAGAAAGCTACAGCAACTTTGAAGAGTATTTTGGATTCTGCTGCTCTTCCTCCGGCGGCCGTGGGTGTTCCAGTGGTTACCAAGCCGCCAGAGGTCAAAGCGGCAGGGGATGATGCCAAGTCCCAAATTTTGGTGAATGGACAGGTGATTCTGGAATTAACACCTCAAGATAATCCCCAAAGTACAGTTGCTTTGTTGTCCTTAACGCAGGTTTGGGCCACTAAAATGCAGCAGATTTTCAATAGACCCAATAAAAATTCTGAACTTGCGTTCCAGGGATTACCAGAAGTTCTAAATTACCGGGGGAAAAACTACGTTCGTGTTCCCGAAGTAACCCCGGACCGGGGAACCTTCACCACCGATGGAAGTCGCAGCAGTAATCTTGTGCTTTTCTGGATCAAAAAAGATGGGGATTCACCGTCTCAAGTCTATGTCCTGAATCGCTTTCGCCAGTTTATTCCCTATACTCGAACGGGGAGCTAAGCAGACTGAGGTGTCCTGGCAATAGTGGACACTCGCGTTTCAAGTAGCCCGCTGTTATATACGGAAATTTTCTGAACAAACACGGCGGGAGCCACATTAACGCTTACCTGGCAGCGACTCCCTCGCAAAGTACGCCGTCGCTTTTTACTGCCTGCGGCAGAAGCAGGCTATAAGACGTCACGCTCCATGTGAGCTTGCGCCAATTCTTTGCGCAACTGGCTCACCTGGGCTTCCAACTCCGCCACCGTGCGTGCGCCGGGTGCCCCCGAGCCTGTTGATGTCTTGGCCCTGGTCACCCAGTTCTCCAGCGTCCCCTTCGGCACAGACAGCCGCTTCGTCGCTTCGGCAAGGGACAGACCTTGTGTCAACACCCTCTTCACCGCCTCCGCCCGACACTCGGACGTGTAATCTTGCTTTCGTTCCATCCATGCCTCCTTATTAGGTCACTTTAACCAATCAGAAGTGCCCATTTTTGTCAGGGTACCTCACCTTCTCGTAGACTAGGGAAGACAGAGAAGAGTCTATCTTGAGGAGGGGCCTAGAGTAACTTGATCTAGTTAGAAATCTACACGTAAAAGCTAATGCGAGCTGAGTACCTAAGAGGATCGCTTAAGAACAAAAAAGAAAGGTTGAGATGAGTTTTTAAAGTCCATAATGCCTAACACTGTATTGTCATCTACTTTTCGAAAAGAGTCATTGATCGGCAAATAGTCATAGATCATCGTCGCGCTAACTTTTCCTCGATATTCCATCATGCGTAGTCTGGCTTGACTGGTCTCTGTTTTTAGCAGGGAATTTGTCAGCATCAGTAGAGGTTTCAGCGATTCATTTTTAAGAATGGGCAATTTCATAACCCAGTCCATTGCCATTGAATTGGGCGCAACTTTAAAAATGTTTTTTTCACTATCTGAAAATAACAAAGGGTGTACATTCTCAGGATCGACAAATTCTTTCCCATACCAATTAGATGCTTCTAATAAGCCATCCATTGGATGATCTGTATGAAGGCCAGAGCCTTGCCAACGACCGAGCATAAAGTCTAAATTAACGGCTTCAAGAGCATCAAACAACTGTAAAGCCCTTTCGGTTGTAGTTTTACCAGTTTTGAGAATCGACTGACAGCTTTCTATGGTTTCCATGTTTTAGGGTTTCCGATGCTAAGAGGGAAGATGTCATACAACCAGCGGCAGCAGAAGATAATCTCGGTCAAGGAGCGATGCCAATGGTAAGGGCTTACTATTTCATGATTGCTATTTGCAATAGCTTCTAAATCATTACACACCCATCGATCACTGCCAAGTCAGCTAACTCAACCGTGCCAATGCAATACAAAATTACATCAACTCAGGCGAAATATACGGAAAGTAGTAGAAAAAGCATGGATGCAAAAAACACTGAAAGAAGCAGGAAATCCCTCTGAAATTGTGGCTCGTCCGAATACTCTCCATGGTTTGCATACGGACTACCGCCCCACCTATCGTAAAGAACAGGCGGAGGATGGCGATAAGCAATTGCAAGCTTGGTTCAAGAAGTATGGAGTGACTTGATTAACATGCGTTCGACGGACAAGAAAAAGCTGAAAGAAAAGCTGAGACTGAATTTGAAGTATTAAAGCCTCAGTTATGGACACACAATCTCACCTCGCCTGGATATCACCCAAATATTCTGTGATATTGAGCAACTAATCAGATTTGATATTGTCTTACCTCCACAGGGCTTTAACTGCTCTCTGCAAGATATTTTAAATGATTGAAAGCTTGCTGTGAAGGGAAAGCTGGTGACGGGATTCGAACCTGCAACCTACTGATTACAAATCAGTTGCGCTACCATTGCGCCACACCAGCATCCAACAACCCATTTTACCCATACCCCCTGGAAATTTTGCACAGGGCTATCAAAATAGAGTATTATCAAAGGCTTGATATCACATGACTATCGGCCCGACAGTGCTGTTTTAAGCTGCGTCCAATAGATTTGCTACGCTAGTGCTCTATGAAACTATTTCCTCTTATCCTCGTTGGTCTTCTCGCAGTCGTTATCGGCTCTGGGATTTTTCTGGTCACGGTAGGTAGAAACATCGGAGAGTTTTTCTTTGGGAAAAGCTATGCCGAAGGTCAGTTAAAAGAATATGTTGCCTCCGTACTCAATGATGAAGTGAATGGAGTCAGTTGTCGTGCCTTCGATACAGACAACGACGGCTATGTCGCCTGCGATTTCACAACCACCAAGAACCCGGGCGTCACCCGCTCCATTGATTGCGCTGCCTGGGGTATAAGTGGTTTCCTGAACCGTGGCTGCAAAACCCGCATGCCGAACTTCCAAACTAACTAAACATTCGTTCGCTTATAGGTTTGAGGATAAAGAGGCAAAGCCCGAAAGCCAGCCAGATCCATGGCCCTTCATCGTCCTCTAAAACAAAATGCCCGAACAAAGCCGTGTTAACATCCTTAATACAAGCTAAAGCAATGCGTGGGTAAAGGTTATGGCGAATCTAAGAGCAATCCGGGACCGTATCAAAAGTGTAAGCAACACTCAGAAAATTACGAAAGCTATGCGTCTAGTGGCCGCCGCCAAAGTGCGTCGCGCTCAGGAACGAGTTCTGGCCACTCGGCCTTTTGCTGACAAGCTTGCAGCCGTGCTTTATCGTCTCCAGTCTCGCTTGCAGTTTGAAGACGTAGATCTCCCTCTGTTGGCTACCCGCGAAGTAAAAACCGTAGCCCTACTCGTTTTTAGCGCAGACCGGGGATTGTGTGGAGGGTATAACAGCAACATCCTCCGTCAAGCCGTCACTAGAATTCGTGAACTACAGCAGGAAAAACTGGATTTCAAAATTTATCCAGTCGGGAACAAAGCGGTTAACTTCTTCCGCCGCTCCGCTTTTGCAGACAAAGTTGATAAAACCTATGCCAACTTGCCCCAGGTTCCTACGGCTACTGAGTCCGGGATGCTGGCGGATGACCTCCTGAGTATCTTCCTCTCCGGAGAAATCGACCGGGTAGAGATGATCTACACGAAGTTCATCTCTTTGATCGCGTCGAAACCCTCGCTCCAGACGCTGCTCCCCCTCGACCCGAAAGGACTCTCTCCTGAGGATGAAATCTTTAAGCTGACTAGCAGGGATGGTCGGTTTGAGGTGAGCCGTGAAAAGGTCCAAGTGCAAAAGCAAGAAATTCCCCAAGACATGATTTTTGAGCAAGACCCTGCCCAGATTTTGGATTCGTTACTTCCCCTGTACCTAAATAATCAAATCCTACGGGCGTTGCAGGAATCTTCCTCCAGCGAACTGGCCGCACGAATGACTGCTATGAGCGCCGCTTCCGACAACGCAAAAAAACTGATTGGCACCTTGACCATTGAGTACAACAAAGCCCGTCAATCGAGTATCACTCAGCAAATCATGGAAATTGTCAGTGGTGCTGAAGCCATGAGTTAGGCGGTTCCGCTTCAAAAAGTGGACGGACTGGTCACCATAGAACTCCCCCGCGCGGTCACTGTGGGCAAGAACCCTGCGTATCCAAAACCGATGGAAGAGCTGAAAGTTGAGGAATACCCTAAGCGCTGAAATAGCGCGCTTCCGGGTGGTAAATCACCAAAGCCGTCGTAGACTGTTCAGGATGTAGTTGTAAGCTTTCATCCATCCTGAGACCAATCGCTTCCTCTGCCTGTAAAAGCGTCAGTTGCTTGGCTTGATCGTCCAGATCAGGACAGGCTGGGTAGCCAAAAGAATAGCGAGAGCCTTGATAGCCTTGATTAATCAGACGGCGCATCTCAGGACTATCCTGAGCACCAATGCCTAATTCATGACGAATCCGAGCATGGGTCCAGTCAGCCACCGCTTCAGCCGTTTGTACGGATAGACCGTAGTAATAGAGGTAATCGCTGTAGTTGTCTGCCTTGAAGAGTTTTTGGGCATATTCCGTCGCCACGGTACCTACCGTCACCGCTTGCATTGGGAATACATCTAGCTGTTCAGAGCCTACCGGGAGGAAGAAATCGCTGAGACACTGATGGTCTTCTCCTGCCTGGCGCGGAAACTCAAAGCTCTGGGCGATGACCAAGTCACGGGGATTCCCTGTCTCCTGGAAAAGAGTGGCCGACTCAAGGGTATAGACATGTACGGTATTTTCTTCCGCCCAGCAAGGGAAGTAGCCATAGACCACTTGGGGAGCAAGAGCCTGGTCTTGGATAATTTTTGCTTTCCACTGTTCTAAGATCGGATACATCTTTTCACTAACCAGGGCTTCATACTCTTCCCTGCTCTGCGCTTTGGTCTTGCGAAACTGCCATTGGCCTGCCACTAGGGCATTGAGGTCGAGATAGCGGAATACTTCTTCCAGGTCAATATCTTGGAGAACTTTGGTCCCCCAGAACGGCGGTTGGGGACGGGGCACTTCTAGAGAAACACTCTGACGGACCTTGGCAACTTTTGGACGGGCCTGTGATTTGACCGATTGCAGGGTATGTTCTGTCTCTGCTGATTGTTCTGTCGTCTGTTGCGCAGCGTCATTGCCCGCGACCAGATGGGCAAACTCTGGGTTGACCGCATCAGTTAGGAAGCCCTCGGTATTCGTCCAGGTCTCCTGATGCTTGTGCTCCATCAAGGCATCCATGAAGTTCAGGTCGGTGAAGGCATCCCGGCCATAGACTACCTTGCCGCTGTAAACCTGTTGGCAGTCTTTTTCGACAAACTTGCGGGTGAGGGCTGCTCCTCCAAGAATGACAGGGACGGAGATTCCTTTCTGGCTAAAGGTCTGTAGATTTTCTTTCATGAAAGCAGTAGATTTCACTAACAGGCCAGACATAGCAATACAGTCAGCTTGATATTTATCTTGAGCCTCTAGAATTGCATCTACCGATTGCTTGATCCCAAGGTTGTAGACGGTATATCCATTATTGGTCAGGATAATATCAACTAAGTTCTTGCCAATATCATGGACATCTCCTTTGACCGTAGCAATCAAAACTTTACCTTTCGTAGAGCCATCCTGCTTTTCCATAAACTGTTCGAGGTAAGCTACCGCTGACTTCATGGTCTCTGCCGATTGCAATACGAAGGGAAGCTGCATCTGACCAGAGGCAAACTGCTCACCGACTACCTTCATACCATCGAGCAGATGTTCATTGATGATCGCTAAAGGAGGATATTTTTCCAGTGCTTCTCTGAGCTTATCTTCTAACCCAATGCGCTCTCCTTCGATAATATGACGGCGCAGATGCTCTTCTAGGGTTAGGTTCTGAATGGTCTCTTTAGATTGTTTGGTCGTAACGCCCATAAATAATTCGGTGAACACGGTCAGGGGATCATAAACACAGATATCCCCCTCAAATTTACGTTCGTCATAAATCAGTTGCTTGGCTACTTGCTGATGATGCTCCTCAATACGGGCCATCGGCAAAATCTTGCTGGCGCTGACAATGGCAGAATCCAATCCTGCTTCTCTGGCCAAGTGCAAGAAGACAGAATTTAAAACTACCCTGGCCGCAGGGTTTAAACCAAAGGAGATATTGGAAACTCCGATGGTTGTACGGCAACCTGGAAGTTCTTCCTTAATCCGTTTGATTGCTTTGAGCGATCCCAAGGCATTGTGACGGTCTTCTTCAATCCCTGTGGAAATCGGCAAAGCCAGTGGGTCAAAAAAGATATCGTAGGCTGGGATGCCAAACTCAACTGCTTGGCGATAGGCCCGTTGGGCTATGGCAAATTTCTTATCTGATACACGGGCCATTCCCTCTTCATCGATAGTCCCGACGACTACCCCTGCTCCATAGGTTTTGGCGATTTCCAAGACCTTGAAAAAGCGAGGCTCTCCGTCTTCGTAGTTGGTGGAATTCAGTAAACATTTACCACCTGCTACTTTCAGGCCCGCTTCCATCTTTTGCCATTCCGTAGAATCGAGCATCAAAGGAAGGGTGACATTGGTGACGAGGCGGGATACGAGCTCATGCATATCCATTTCGCCATCCCGGCCCACATAGTCCACGTTGACATCTAAGATGTGGCAACCTTCTCGGACTTGGGCGCGAGCGAGGGAAACCAAGCCATCCCAATCTTCTGCATTCAGCAAGTCGCGACATTTTTTAGAGCCACTGGCATTGACCCGCTCGCCGATGATCAAGAAAGAATTGTCTTGGTCATAGGGCTGCGTAATGTAAATCGAAGCAGCGGAAGGGACTACCTGGATCGGTCGAGGCTTAGGTGTGTAGTCTTGGACAATATCTACCAAAGCTTGAATATGGTCAGGACGGGTGCCGCAGCATCCACCAACTACCGTCACTCCCAAGTCTTCTACGAAATGTTTGAGATGGGTTTGCATTTCTTGAGGAGTGAGATGGTAGTGGGCATGGCCACCGACATTTTCTGGAATTCCAGCGTTCGGAATACAGGAAATCGCAAAACGAGAATTTTCTGACAAGTAGCGGATGTGCTCCGTCATCTTGTCTGGTCCTGTGGCACAGTTGAGGCCCAGTACATCAATCGGGAATGGTTCGAGAATGGTCAGTACGGCACCAATCTCGGAACCCACCAACATGGTCCCCTGGATTTCCATGGTTACAGAGACGATGATGGGTAGGCGGATACCTTTCTCTTGGAAGACTTCTTCTGTCGCCCCCAAAGCGGCCTTGATTTGGAGCACATCCTGGCAGGTCTCAATCATTACGATGTCGATGCCCCCATCCACCAAGCCTCGAATCTGCTCGGCATAAGAGGCTTTCATGTCGTCATAGTGGATATGGCCCAAGGTCGGTAGCTTGGTAGTAGGGCCAATAGAACCGGCGACGAAACGGGGCTTTTCAGGCGTGCTATAGTGCTTAGCAATTTTTTTGGCCAACTGGGCCGCTTTTACATTCAATTCATAGGCTAAATGGGCAATGTCATACTCAGCCAGGACAATCGAACTCGACCCGAAGGTATCGGTTTCGATAACATCGGCTCCTGCTTCCAAAAAATCGCTGTGAACTTTTTCAATAGCTTCAGGTTTAGAAAACACCAGATATTCGTTACAACCTTCCAGGGAAGGGCCTCCAAAATCCTCCGCTGTCAAATTCATGGTTTGAATGGAAGTACCCATCGCCCCGTCAAAGACGAGAACCCGCTTTTTTAGAAGATCGAGGAAGCAACTGGACATGGGTAACAATCCCTAAAAATATATATTTATCTTAATTTATGTTGATTTACCTTTTCATGGTTACTTCCCCGTAGGTCGAGATTAAAAAAGTAGATTTCTAGAGCTGTAACAGAATTCGGTAAAATGACACAGGCTATCCCTAAAGTTTAATGAAACAAATCACTCTCAAGCGCAATATCAATGTGAAAGCTGTAGTCACCCCCCGTCTACAGGAAGAAGCCAATGCTCAGCTACAGCAAGGACTGGCGCAAATTGACAATCAAATCCAGCAATTGGAATTTCAGGGTAGACGAGCGATCAGCGATATCGAGCGCACTTCGGTAAAACCCCCAGGTCCAGAGGTCCAGCAGCAGATTGCCAGCATCCGCAACCAAGTCGAACAGCAAAAGTCCGAAATGCTGGGACAGAAGAATCAATTGCTCCAACAGATGAACCAAGTGGCAACTTGGGAGATGGGACAAGAGATCGTCCAAGGCCAAATCGAGAGTTTTTTTACGATTCAGGAAGGTGAGAACCTGGTGGGCCGGATGAATGTGGAAATTTTGCTAAATGACGGTGTAATTAAGGAAATACGCGGAGAAGTTTAGCTTTATCCCCCATTCATATACGGTTGTGCACACTCCTGTATAGGGGTATTTTTAGTACCTTGAGACACAGACAGCGGCATGCTCCCCATGCTTGAATAGTCCAATTGACATGAACAGTAACAATTTGTTAAGATTCTGAGTAACGAATAAATTTACGAACAATGCTTATTAACTCCGCTTCAGAAAGCAATATGGAATCCATCTCAGACATTTCTGTACAGGTAAATTTTTCTGTTCCTGAAAAACGCAAGGGGCGGGGACGCAAACCGAGTAGTTCAGAAGACTCTGTTGGTCAATTTTTGAGGGAAATGGCTCGCTACCCACTGTTGACTGCTGAGCAGGAAGTGGAAATCGCTCGCGTCATCGCCTGTGGTGGAGCGGATGCAGAACCTGCGAAGCGCCGTCTAGTTCGGGCCAACCTGCGCCTAGTGGTATCGATTGCCAAGAAGTATTTAAATCGGGGAGTGCCCTTTCTAGACTTGATTCAAGAGGGTTCAATTGGGTTGATGCGGGCTGTGGAAAAATTTGATTATGAGCGCGGATTTAAATTTTCCACCTATGCCTACTGGTGGATTCGCCAAGGAATCACCCGCGCCATTGCCTCCCAATCTCGTACGGTGCGCTTACCTGTGCACATGGTGGAGAAACTGAATCAGGTCAAGAGAGTTCTGCGGGAGATGACCCAAGAGCTGGGCAGACGTCCTACCAAGCCTGAATTGGGAGAAAAGTTGGAGCTTACTCCTTTGAAGCTGGATGAGATTCTTGAGGCCGGACGCCGGACGCTTTCCTTGCATGTGAAAGTAGGAAAAGAAGAGGATACGGAGCTTTTAGAGCTGATCGAATCTAGCGATGAGTTGACCCCTGATGTCTTCATTGACCGTGAAATGCTCTCTGAACAGATCGGTGAAGCTCTAGACCAACTTAACCCTCGTGAGCGAGACATTCTCATGCTGCGTTTTGGTATGTTGGATGGCCATGACTATACGCTTTCTGAGATTGGTGAACTCTATTCCCTTTCGCGTGAGCGGGTCCGCCAGATTCAAGCTAAAGCGATGCGCAAGCTGCGCCATCCCAGACGCCAAGCTCTTTTGCGAGATTGGATGAGTTAAAAGTTATAACAGATTGCGATATAAGCCCTGCAGCAATACAGGGTTTATTCTTTGGCCTCTTGTAAATCATAATCATATCGACTATGATTTAAGGGTTGAGAGGGTAGGCCGTCTTATGGCTGATATTCGAGAGCTTCCCATAGAGCAGATCCACCGTCCCCTCCCGCGTCAGAATGACCCTGCTAAAGTAAGAGTGCTGATGGAATCTATCCAGATGGTTGGCCTTCAAGAACCGATCGATGTTCTGGAAGTAGAGGGTCAGTACTACGGGTTTTCGGGCTGTCATCGCTATGAAGCCTGTACCCGTCTTGGTCATCCAACCATTCGTTGTCGGGTCCGCCGGGCTACCCCCCAAGTCCTCCGGATGCACTTAGCCTAAGGCGGACTAAGGTTGATATCGGAACCAGCAAACTAAATTCATTCAATTGAGGAATCCCGCATGGAAATCAATGTAGGCATTGACGAGAAAGATAGAAAAGAAATTGCTGAAGGCCTTTCTAGACTACTGGCAGATACCTATTCGCTTTATCTCAAAACTCATAATTTTCACTGGAATGTGAAAGGACCGATGTTCCAGACCTTGCATCTCATGTTTGAAGTCCAATATAACGAGCTGGCGTTGGCAGTGGATTTAGTGGCTGAACGTATCCGCGCTTTAGGATTTCCTGCTCCAGGGACCTATTCTGAATATGCAAAACTGAGTTCAATTCCTGAAACTCCTGGAGTTCCTAAGGCAGAGGAGATGATTAAACTCTTGGTTGAAGGCCAAGAAGCCGTGGTCCGCACCGCCCGCTCTATCTTTCCTCTATTAGATGAAGTGCGTGATGAACCGACCGCCGATTTATTGACACAACGAATGCAGATTCATGAGAAGACGGCTTGGATGCTGAGAAGTTTACTAGAGAAATAGACTCCTATTGACGGCCCTTTCTGTTCGCAGAAAGGGAATTTTTTTGGCCGGTCTCTCATAACGGTCGGTTCGAGCATTTTGAATGGTGCAAAGGAATTAAAGGCATACCCGACAAAGGATAGATCAAACGCGCTAGAGGATAACAGGCAAGGCTCATTGAAGTAGTCTGTAGAGCAACGAAAGGAGCCTTCAGC
>CASBPW010000104.1 GCA_949127685.1 Candidatus Sivonenia alaskensis PMM_0068
CAGTTCGTCTTTGTTTTCGGGTTTTGCTGCTCACCCTGTCGCTATACACGTTCTGGAAGGCTTGGCAGGTGTATTAGAAAACCACCGCGATGAGGTATCACAGGCAAAACTCTTTCCACGAAACCCCTTGTGGGCCTTGCTGGAATCTGTCGGGATGCTTCGCCCAACACCATTTAATCTTACCTACTCTAGAAACATCAGCTCAACAATTTGATTGGTTCATAATTCTATTACGCTTGCATGGCCACTTGGCTCTTTAGCCTCGCCATGTGGCTGCATTGTAGGAAGACCAAATGTGGTTCACTCCAGCCAGCCAGCCTAGCAACCCGAACGAAAGGAACGTCATGGTCCAAAGGACGACTGTCACGATGAGGAAGAAAAAGGCAGACCCCAAACGCCCTTGGGTCAACTGCCCTAAACCCGGAATGAAGAAGCTAGCTATAGCAGCAATGACATTGCCTGAACTACCTTGGCGCTTGAGCATACGTGCCTCCTGGTTACTCCTCTACTCTAACTAAAACCACTCTCGATTGCAGGAGATAAGCCTTCTGTTCGGGTTTGGTAATGCCAAACCCCTTGGCATGAAAAATGCTCCACTCGCCCCTCTCCATGCTTTAAAACCTACGTCACGAAGCGCCTGGAGCCCGTTCAGCTTCAATCAGGCGATGGACCATTTGTTGGGCATGATTGCGGACTTCTGGGTCTTTGGCATGGTGCTCTACTTGGGACAACTCGGCAATGGCTTGTTCTGTCTTAGAGAGAGCCCAAAGCGTTGTGGCATGCCACATGCGAATCGCATCATCATCTGGCTTACTAAGCAAGGCCATAGCAAATTTAGATTCTGCGAGTTCATACTGCTTAGCTTCATAGGCATGGCGGCCTTCTTCAAAGAGTCGGTCCGCTACTACGTGCGGTGGTGTTCTCTGGCCCAGGAGTTGATCCAGATTGGGCAACTGAGAGATGTTGACCGTCGAGGTGGAAGTGGAACCGGGCATCGCATTGTGCACATGGATCACATTGGTAATTTGCGGCGGCATTACGGCGAGAGGAGGCAAGGCATTGTAGTTGAACCGACGGTTAAAACTTTCGTCGCTGGTGATTAGGAGACCAATGCTTTCAAAAAAGGCAACAATTCCTGGAATAAAGGTCCAGCAGAAGACTAAATACAAGACTCCCCAGCCAATTTCCCCCAAATAAAACTTGTGGAGTCCGAAACCTCCGAGGAAGAAAGCAAGAAACGCAGCAATGATTCTATTTTTCATGACGGTCTGCACCCTGGACCACCTTTGGATATCTCTTAGTCTAACCAACTTGGACGAAGGCTGTCGCAATACTCCACACTCCTTATTAAGTCTTCATCAGACACAGGGAGCCGGCGGGGTAAGGGTCTTGCGAATTAGTTCCAGTAAGCCTGTGAGGTCTTGGTCTTCTCGATTGAGCCAGAACAAGTCACCATCTGCCCGGTGACGATAGATCCAACCACTCAGCATTTGCACTTCATCTAAACGGTCTTGGGGTAACGTAAAACAAGGTTGCTCATTGGGTTGTGCATAGTTTTTTCTGTAGAAGCTTTTTAGGTGCTTGGAAATCGTCTGTATCGACTCTGTGGGGCTGAATTCATGGGTTGTCAGCAGAGTTCCAGACCGCACCCAGAAAACCTGAGCTGTTCCCCTGTGCGTCCCAGCATAGACCATGGCTAAGTCTAAAACTATCCGTTCTCGGACCAAATTCTGACGCTGGAGAAAGCTCTCCAAGGCAAGCCAACGATCGCGCCACTGGGCCGCCCGTTCAAAAGCTTCTTGCGCGGCACAGGACTGCATTTGGGTGCGGAATTGCTGCAAAATGCTTTCAGCTGCGCTGGTTTCTCCCCGAAGCATGGCTCGTAATTGTTCTATGGGCACTCGGTAGGCTTCTTCTTTCACCCAGCCACGACAGGGGGCTAGACATTTTCCTAATTGGTCTAGGAGACAGCCCTGGTGAATAACCGATAGATCTTTACAGGCTCGTAGTCCCAACGCTTCATTTAGGAGATTAGCCATCCAACCGACCAATCCGGCCTTGGCATAGGGACCGTAGTATTCGGCACCATCATCCCCTAGGCTGCGGGTCAAATGCAGGCGCGGAAAGGGTTCTTGAACGGTGAGACGCAAAAAAGGATAGTGCTGATAGCGACGTTGCGCTCGATTAAACGGTGGCAAATGCTTCTTAATGAGCCGATTTTCCAAAATTAACGCCGCTAATTCAGAGCCGGTCGCAGCTATCTCAACTGTCGAGGCTTCAAATTTCAGGCGTTGGGTCGGTCGAGAATGCCCCCCTTCCCTACGGAAATAGGAGCGGACGCGGGTTTTAAGCTTTATGGACTTCCCGACATAGAGAATTTCTTCTCGACAGTTGCGGAACAGATAAACCCCTGGAGCATCCGGTAGTTCCCCCAATTGGTCGATGGAGACGCGCACAGACACTCATCCGCTCTTCATGAATGGAACAGGGCTTAGCAGACAGCCTATTCAGGCTCGCCTTCGATAAGTATAAACAGGGCAATAAACCCAATTACAGGGAATACCAAACCGACAGCATAGACCAGCCAAGGGTATACATTAGCACCGGGCATAATAGCAGTCTTCCTCTAAATGACTTGCTAGGGTAGTGTACTGGTGGGGTCTAAGCAAAAAGCGACCTATACACACTTCTTAACAAGACAGGAATATGGACCTCTATTTCATCCGCCACGGAATCGCTGTGAAACGAGGCGCCACAGGACTCGATGATGAGCAACGTCCGCTCACCCCGGAAGGTCGTCGCAAAACCACCTTAATTGCTCAGAATTTAGAGCATAGTGGTATTCGATTTGAACATCTTTTGGTCAGTCCACTCGTGCGTGCTCAGCAAACCGCTGTTATTTTAGAAAAATGTGGATTAGCCAAGACATTCGAGACCTATCCCCCTCTTGCCCCAGGAGGTTCTCTGGAGCAATTTAGGCAAGAATGGCTTTCGCGTCCTGAACTCAAAAATGTTGCGTTAGTGGGCCATGAACCAGATTTAAGTGGATGGGCAGAAATGGTACTCTTGGGAGAAGTTCATGGAGTCTTGCAGCTCAAAAAGGCAGGACTGATCAAAATCTCTTTGGAAGAGCCAGAACGAGACAAAGGAAAGTTAGTATTGGTTCTCTCCCCCAAAGTTTTGCTGGAAACTCAAGGTTAGACTAGCCGTGAAACCGGAACCCATTGATCTTCAGGAACAATACCCCTGTCCCCGCTGCAAACGGGGTAATCTGCACGCCATTATTCTTACGGAGGCTTTTGGCTGTGACCGTTGTCAGCAGATTTTTGGATTAAGTGAGGATAATCAAACCATTGAGCAGCTTTCAACCAGTTATCCCTACACCAAAACGTGGCAATGGGTGGCCGAAGGATGGCGTAGTAAAGACCACGGTTTGAGCGGGAATTATCTCCCTTTGGTCTTGGGGGCGCTAGCCATTCCTTTATTCATGACCTTCTGGTTGCCTCGGTATTTTCAATTACCTCCTGGACCCGGAGTCATATTGTGGATTACCCTCACATTTTTATTAATGACCCTGCCCTCCCTCATGTTGTGGCTGGTTTTGCGAGATAGTCGTTAAATGCAACCTTGGACACATCCCTTTCCTAAGCTATTGTGGTAAAAGTTAAGATCTCTTAACGATGCCACGTTTTTGGTTGATCGTTCTGGTCTTAGCTCTGTCATTCTGAGGATTATTCATGGTCACTACTACTGCCCAGATAAATTACGAAGTCAAAGATCTGGAGCTTGCTACCCAAGGCACCCAGAGAATCGAATGGGCAGCTAGAGAAATGCCTGTCCTTCGTCAAATTCGACAACGGTTTTCCAAAGAACGTCCCCTGGCCGGCATCCGGATCGCTGCTTGCTGCCATATCACGACAGAAACAGCCAATCTTGCTATCACCCTGAAAGCGGGTGGAGCTGATTCCTTATTGATCGCTTCCAATCCCCTTTCTACCCAAGACGATGTGGCCGCCGCTTTGGTCAGAGACCACGGCATTCCTGTTTTCGCCCTCAGGGGAGAAGATACTGCAACCTATCTCAAGCACGTAAATATCGCGCTGGACCACCGCCCGCAAGTCATTGTTGATGATGGGTCTGATGTGGTAGCCACCTTGATTAAACAACGTTCTGGGCAAATCTCAGAATTGATTGGAACCACGGAAGAAACCACCACCGGAATTGTTCGCCTCAAGGCGATGCTGGCGGCTGGGGTACTCACCTTCCCTGCGGTTGCGGTAAATGATGCGGAAACCAAGCACTTTTTCGATAACCGTTATGGAACAGGCCAGTCCACCCTCGATGGTATTATCCGGGCCACCAATATCTTGCTGGCGGGTAAGAATATCGTTGTAGCCGGTTATGGCTGGTGCGGGAAAGGCACGGCCCAACGCGCCAGAGGCATGGGCGCTAACGTCATTGTCACGGAAATTAATCCTGTTGCTGCGATTGAGGCGGTCATGGATGGCTTCCGGGTGATGCCGATGACAGAAGCTGCCAAGATTGGAGATATTTTTATCACGGTTACCGGCAACAAGCATGTCATCCGTCGCGAGCATTTCGTGACCATGAAAGATGGCGCAATTGTGTGCAACTCTGGTCACTTTGACATTGAGATTGACCTCGTTGCCCTGAGCGAACTTTCCAGCGAGAAGCGCAGTGTGCGTCCTTTTACCCAAGAATATGTGCTGGAAGGCAAGTCTATCATCGTGCTGGGAGAGGGGCGTTTGATTAATCTGGCGGCTGCAGAGGGTCACCCTGCTTCGGTAATGGATATGAGCTTTGCCAACCAAGCCTTAGCGGTTGAATACCTCGTTAAGAATAAGGGCAAGCTGACCCCGGCTATTTACAACATCCCCGTCGAGATTGACCGGGAAATTGCTCGTCTCAAACTCGAAGCCATGGCCATCTACATTGACGAGCTGACTCCCGAGCAGATCCACTACATGGGCTCCTGGGACGAAGGGACTGAGTAGATTTTAGATTTTTCTTCTCGTTGAAAACTCTTGTGAACGGCCTCCGGGCCGTTTTTTTATGGGTTTTCTAGAGATTCTTGCACCCACAATTTACCCAAATTTCGTCCTTACAGGGTTCACGCTTCAAGAGGTCTCGGAATTGCCGCCAGTTTGGCAAAAAATTATCCATGTGAACCTTGAATTGTCCTCCTTGGTGACGTTCTAACAGATGGACCAATTCATGAATTAGGACGTACTCAAGGCATTCGATAGGTTTCTTGGCGAGTTCCAGGTTCAACCAGATACGACGTTGGCAAGAATCCGCGAAACCTCCGCCGGGGTGTAAAACTGGCCCTTTCCTAGGACAACCTCTGACAATTTATCAGAGCAGACTACTAACCTATCTTTTCCGATTACCTCTACAAGCATCCTGGTTTTGTTTCTGCTGGATGAAAAGATGACAATCCAACAATTTTGTGGCTAAGGCAGGAGATTGGAACTAACGGATCACAGGAGAGCGGTCTAAACCCCGTCTGAGGTGTAATTGATTGCCCTGGGAATTCCATTGCACTTCATCGAAGATTTGTTTCATGAGGTAGAGCCCTCTGCCGCTTTCACATCCGAGGCAATCTTCTTCTGATGGATCGTGCTTTTCTTCTTGTTTTGTGCAAAAGCCAGAACCCTCATCCCAAATAATCCAAACATAGTGGGTGGGGGTCATCAAAAACTGGATGATAATCTTCTTATTAGGGTCTAAGCCATTGCCATGCAAGGCTGCATTTACAAGAGCCTCTTGTAGGCCTAAACGGAGTTCCGGACGCAGGAAGGGAACCACCTCAGCCAAAAGCATGTCAATAATCGGACGAAGATAAAGCGTAGAGCGAAATTGAAAACTCTTGACCGTTTTGCCTGAAGGGTGGAGCTTTATAGCAATCATGTCAGCGGCCCCTTCAATGGAAGCATAATGTTTGCTCTGAACACTCTATATGCTTCTTCTATCATAATCGACAGTTGCGATCCCCTCTAGGCCCTATTAAGAAAGTTTCCTAAAGTTGAGATTAAAGATGCATGATTCTTGCCTCATAAATGGCAAGTAGGCGACCTAGGGTTTCCACGATTGTGCAACCATCGGTACATACTTCCAGGGCATCAGGAGCCTTGCGGAGCGGGGACTGTTGCCGGGTCGAATCCTTATAATCCCGCTCGCTAATGTCCTTTTTGAGGATTTCCAA
>CASBPW010000105.1 GCA_949127685.1 Candidatus Sivonenia alaskensis PMM_0068
GGCGTAACCCGTTGGTAAAATTCATCGGCTTCTTGCTGTCGGTGGTCGAAAGTTGTTTCAAACTCGTTGCCGAAGGGTTCTTTGAGTTCCGGGACATTACTCAAGCGCAACTGAATCGTCTTAGTTTCTCCTGGACCAATCGTGCGTGTGTAGTGAGCGGTCGCTTTCGTACCTATCCGGTCTGGATTAACAGCTTCTTTTTTGTTTTCTATGATGTAATCGTTAATGCCATCTTTTACATAGGGCGAAGTATTAGGATAACCAAATATTCTTTCATTATTAGTTTCATTTTCGGTGAATAGATATTCCGTTTCATCCTGACAATACAACCACCTTTTTCCTAACGTAGGGTGAAAGGCTTCAATAATATTCAGGCCATTACTGGATGAGATGGCCTGAAGCGATGGTTTATGTGTATCTCCATTCCAAGACCAGGTATTGCGAAACCAAAGAGTAGGTAGGAGGTGCAAAGTCTTGACTTCTGGTCCTCGGTTCACCACTTTGATTTGAATCAGAACATCTTCAGCGGAATGCTTGGCATATTCAACGAATACGTCAAAGTAGCGATTCTCGTCAAAAATCCCTGTGTCTAATAGTTCAAATTCTGGTGCCTGACGATTTCTGTTTTTATTCTCTTCAACGAGCTGGGCATAAGGAAAGGCTCGATGTGGATATTTATAGAGCATTTTCATATAGGAATGGGTCGGGGTATTGTCTAGGTAAAAGTAATATTCTTTGACATCTTCCCCATGATTGCCTTCGCTACCCGTTAGCCCGAAGAATCGCTCTTTGAGAATCGGGTCTTCCCCATTCCAGAGGGCAAGGGCAAAGCAGAGCTGTTGATGGTTATCGGAAATGCCAGCGATGCCATCTTCGCCCCAACGATAGGCACGAGAACGGGCTTGGTCATGACTGAAATAATCCCAGGCGCTGCCATAAGGGCTGTAGTCTTCACGGACTGTCCCCCATTGCCGTTCACTCAAGTAGGATCCCCACCTCCGCCAATGAGTCTTATGGGTGCGAGCTTCTTCTAATCTGCGCTCTTCCTGGGTTGGAGTCGTCATAATTTCTTTCTCCCCTGGCTAAAAAGCATCCAAAATTGAGTGGATTTGATGGGTAACCTATCTGAAGTATTGACCTTCAACCTGAAGTAGCCCTTAGGCAATCCTTAGAAAGTGATGAGGGCTTCAGAATTCCTCCGTTGCAACCCAGGCCCGTAATACTTCTGCCACCGTCCAGGCTTGAGCAATACAGCCCCGTGGAGCCATTGGGGCATCCCCCTCAAAAATTTCGCTGAAACTGCCCAACCCGTGGGCATAGAGATGGTTCCCCATAGGCTCTAAGAACTGACGAGCCTGAGCCAGATTGCCATAGACTTTGAGATGCGCCAGAACAAAGGGTCCCAGTAACCAACCCCAGACCGTTCCCTGATGATAGGCTCCATCGCGCTGCATCTGATTACCCCCATAGTGTCCTTGGTACTGAGGATGATCCGGTGAGAGAGAACGCAACCCGTGGGAAGTCAGCAGCATTCGCCCACATGCGTCCACCACCGCGCGTTGTTGTTCCGGTGTGAGCAGAGGCAAATCGCTACTTGCCCCTAACGACACTGCAAAGATTTGGTTAGGCCTCAAGGACGCATCATTACCTTCAGGGCCATCGAGTACGTCATAGCAATATCCGGTCTGTTTGTTCCAGAAACGCTTAAAGCCTGCAAGGGCACGAATGGCGAGCACCTCGTACTTTTGGGGGGGGTTGCCAAGCTGACGGGCAAACGTTGCCATGGCCCAAAGAGCGTTGTACCAGAGCGCATTCACTTCGATCGGTTTGCCGATACGCGGAGTAACTACCCAATCACCCACCTTGGCATCCATCCAAGTTAGTTGGACGCCTGCTTCTCCGGCATAAAGTAAACCATCCGTGGCATCAAGGTGAATATTGTAGCGGGTACCCCCAACATGCCAGTCAATGATCTCTGCCAGGACCGGGAAGAGTTCGCGCAACAGCTCCTCATCGTTTGTTGCATCGTAATAGGCCCGAATCGCCTCAAAGTACCAAAGGGTCGCATCCACCGTGTTGTATTCTGGGACCTCACCTGCATCGGGAAAGCAGTTGGGCAGCATGCCCTGGTCTACGTACTGGGCAAAGGTATGGAGAATAGAACGGGCAACTTTTGGGCGTCCCGTGGCCATCGTCAAACCGGGTAGGCTAATCATCGTGTCCCTACCCCAGTCCCCAAACCAGGGATAGCCAGCGATAATCGTCTTGCCACTAGGCTCGTTGGGTAGGGGCCGACCCACGATAAATTGGTCAGCCGCAAGCAACAAGTGTTGGATCCAATCCGGAAAATCTTTGCCGTTATGAGGTTGATTTTCTTTCCCGATATCGATTAACTTTTGCTCTTGGGCGTGCCGTATGTGTAGCGCTTCCTCCCCCTTCAGAGCTGGTTGCGACTCTGTGCTCGCCACAAAGGTAAGAGATTCCCCCGGATGGAGAGTGGCTTCAAAAGTAGCGATGTGCAAATGGTCTTCTCGGTCGCTCAGTCCCCGATAACGTTCTATGGCTAAATCAAAACCTTGATACCAATCGTGCACCGGTTTAGCCTGCCCGTGGTTACTGCGCAGATACAAAGGCACGGCACCAGGATAGGCAACCACCTGAATTCCTTGCTCAATGGGATCAACCGTCATTTGCCAACCATTACCCTGGGTGCTGCCATGATAATCACGGTAGTTGACTAGTGCTTTGAGCGTCAGTTTGAGCGGTAACGTAGCACGGCTGAGGGTATATTGAATATAGGTGGTGTTCGCTCCCTGTTGCATCCACACCCGCTTTTCCAATAGAGCATCGGCACAGGCATAGCGCCAGAGGGGAGTAGTACCGTCCAAGGAAAAATGTTCCAGGTGCTGATAGCCATGAGGGTTGACGGTGCCATCTGCCCAGCGGTTAGTAAAAAGGGCGTAGGTCCGTTCTCCATAGAAGACGGTTTCATCCAACTTGGTCAGCAACAGGGTACGCCCCAGGGGAGGCTTTAAGGCTGCAATGAGTAAACCGTGATAGCGACGCGTCAGCAGTCCGGCAACGGTTCCAGAAGCGTAACCACCGATGCCGTTCGTAACCAACCATTCCCGCGATTCTGCAATATCAAGGTCGCCGCAAATTTCTCGCCCAAATTCGATGCCCATAGTTTAATGCCTGAGCTGTTTCAAACATCCTAAGAGTCTTTCGGGACAAAGTTAAGCGATACTCCATTGATGCAATAGCGTTTACCGGTGGGCTTCGGTCCATCATCAAAGATATGTCCCAAGTGCCCCCCACAACGGTGACAATGAACCTCGGTCCGAGTCATGAATAACGACCTGTCTACCGTTGTATCGACCGCGCCTTCAATCGGTGCAAAAAAACTAGGCCAGCCGGTACCACTATTGAACTTCGGTCCCGAGGTAAACAGAGGGAGAGCACACCCGGCGCAGACATAGGTTCCTTCCCCATATTGTTTATCGAGCGCACAGGAACCCGGACGTTCTGTCCCATGTTCACGTAGCACGCGATACTGCTCTGGCGTCAAAATCTGGCGCCACTCTTCCTCCGTTTTAGTGATTTCGAAGGTGTCTTTTGTTTCTGCCATATCGTTCAAACTCCAGGCTAAGAGTGTTCAATTGCCCTAATGCCAGTATAGTCCTCCCCCACTCTGCCTAGGAACTGAGCATGTGCCGCCTGCTGAAGATCCGAGTAGAATCCAGGTTAAAACTGTCTGGCATCCTCAAGGTAGTCTCATCAAATCGTACAGACGCCATACGAAGGCAATTGCCAAGATTTTGCATTGTTTGAAGTATGAGACTCAAATGGGATGGCTCATTGATGCAGATGAGAGAGCTGTGTTTGTATATTTTCCCAAGCAGCAACCTGCCCCGTTAGCACCTGAGGATTTGCGGTCAATATACCTTTCCCAGGAACATCGGGAGGATATCACGGGATACCAGCAGCCAACTGTGTCAACAAATGTTGGAGCGATTTAGTCCGCTCACAATACTGGGCCCAGCATGGCGATGGTGTTGTTCCAAAGCCGGCGAGTCATGGACCATTGGCTCACCATCTCGGCAGTCACTGGGCGGGACTGCGCCAGGTAGGTGTCTTGGCGCCGACGCACCTCGGCAGTCAAAGTTGGGTCGTAGAACAAGATGTTGTTCTCGTAATTCAGCTCGAAACTGCGGCGGTCCATGTTGGCAGATCCGATCAAGGTGATAGCTCCGTCCAAGGTCAATGACTTGGTGTGCAGCAGGCCGCCTTGGTATTCGAAGATTCGGACTCCGGCAGCGAGCAGATCAGCATAGTAGCTTCGGCTTGCCGCACCGACAATCCATGAATCATTTCGCGCCGGGAATATGATCGTGGTCGCAACGCCGCGGAGGGCGCTCGCGCAGAGGGCGCCCTGCATCGCCTCGTCGGGCACGTAGTAGGGAGTTGTGATGAAGAGCTCCCGTCGGGCGGCGAACATCAGCGTCGCGAACACCTCCGGCATGGCGGAATAGCGTGCAGTCGGTCCGGTGCCGATCACTTGCGCCGTAAGTCCGGGTTCTCCAGGCAACAGCGGTTGCCGCAGAAGCGCGGTGATGTCTTCATCCACCTGAGCCATCCAGTCGCTGGCGAACAGGTGCTGGTTCTGCCGCGCGATCGGGCCTTCGAAACGAATCATGGCATCCACCCAGGGGGCGAACTTCGCCTTAACGAGGAACTCGGGGTCCGCGCAGTTCTGGCTGCCGCAATAAGTAATGTGGTTGTCGATCACCATGATCTTGCGATGGTTACGCAGATCGATGCGTCCGCGCAACGGACGCAAGAATGGATTGCCAATCGGCAGCGCAGTGGCGACATGGACCCCTGCGTCTCGCATGGCCCGCCAATGTTCCGAGGCAATCATCGTGCGGGAGCCCAGTCCATCGGCCATTGCCCTACAGGGGACCTTGCGCACGGCAGCCCGCATCAGCGCCTCGACCATCTTGAGTCCGTTGTTATCAGGGAGCCAGATGTAGAACATCAGATGCACCTGCTCTGTGGCTGCATCAATGTCTGCGATCATGGATTCGATCGTCGCATTGGAATCTGGCAAGAGTCGGGCCTGATTGCCGCCCACTGGTTGAAAGCCATTCACCGAATGCCCTACCTGGAAAACGTGGGGGTAGCGCTCCGGAATCTCCGGTTGAAAATCCACCGCGTTCGCACCTGGGGTTTCCGCCACATCCGGCAGCTGCGCCAGCACTTCACGCATTCTCTCCACGCGGCGGCGGCCAACGTTGGTTTCACCCAGTAAGAGGTAGGCAATGATACCGACCACCGGTAGAACGGCCATGACCACCACCCAGGCGATCCGCGACTCCGGGTCCCGGTGGGGCCGCAGAATGGCCCGCGCGAAGAAACCAAGGTGAACCAACCAGAACAGGACCGTCCCTAGCACGCTGAGCATTTGATTTTCAATCATTTGGATGCGGTAATGATACTGACGTGCATACGGTCACTTCGATGCCCCTGAGTCTACAACTGGGCGGTACCAGACGGACATTGGCTCTCGGATTGTCCTGTAACGTCCAAGATAAGTGGCGGCAGATGATTTTGGCAACCCTATCGAGATCTATACACTGTTTGCTGTCCCTATATCTGAAAGTCAGCTTGCAATTGATACAGCTAGATACTTAATGCGACACCTTTAAGAAGGACGCAGTTTTTTGCCAAAGCGTCTCCAGCACGTCTGTTAACTGATGATCACTATCCATAAGAACCAGTTCAACCCAAGGTCTAGTTGCGCTAAATTTTTCACTCAACCCATAAGGCACCACATCATCTTTTGTTCCATGAAAAATAAGGGTTGGCAGGGAGCGGGTCAAAGATTCTTCGTCATATTGAACAGCATCCGTCAAGATGTCATAGTGCAAACGGCAAGTTTTCCGATATCCATAATGAAACACTTCGGTGTACTCTGCTTCTTTCCATCTCAGCAGAAATTCAGGAGGAGCACTAGCAAACCAACGGGAGAAGAACTGAAAGGCAGGAGCTAACAACACAAGCTGCTGCACGCGCTCATCTTGGATAGCGGTTAAGGTAGCTAGTAGTCCTCCAAGGCTAGACCCTAAGAGCGTTACGGGCTCTGGGCTATTCCCCAGCGCTTTCTGAACAACGGCGAGTTGTCGGGTGAGATTGATATGTTCAAAATCGCCGTCGTTGAGGTCTGGCAAAATTAAAGAGATGCCATACTCAGCAAACCGAGTGCGATAGTACTGACCTTTGGCCGTCCCTGGGCCCGAAGCAAAACCGTGCAGATAAATATAGCGCATAGGTTCTAAAATAGCGCGATGCAGACCAAAGTCCTTTGTATCAGTAATGGTCACGGCGAAGATCAAGTAGCCGTGCGTATCTTGGAGCATCTGCGTCACTATCCACTTACCCTTTCGGCTCTACCGATTGTGGGACTAGGGGAAGCCTATGAAAAACTAGGGATTCCGGTTCTTGGCCCTACGAAAGTGCTGCCCTCCGGTGGATTTGTCTATATGGATAGCAAGGAACTACTCAAAGATCTCCAAGGCGGCTTGGGTGGACTGACGGTTCAGCAGTGGAAAACTATCAAGACCTGGCAAAAAACAGGAGACTTTATTCTGGCGGTGGGAGATATTGTTGTCCAACTTTTTGCTTGGGCTTCAGGCTTGCCTTATGCCTTTGTGGCTACCGCTAAGTCTGATTACTACTTGGGGGGGAAACCAACAGTTTTCGACCCTTGGGACCGCTGGCTGATGAATTCGGGGAAGTGTCGGGGTGTCTTTATCCGTGATCAAATCACCACCACCCATCTCAAAGAGAAAAAGATAGAACGGGCCTACTATCTGGGAAATCCGATGATGGATGGCTTAGAACCGAAAGGATTTAACTTTGAAACGCTAGGCATCCCTCAAGGAGACCGCGTCGGCCTCATTTTGCCAGGCTCCCGCCCCCCGGAAGCCTACCGTAATTTGCAGCTCCTCCTGAACCAGTTGGTCCAACTTGGAGGACAGACCCCCTCCAAATTGCACTACCTTTGTGCTTTAGCGGGAGCCTTAGAAGACGAGGAACTGGCTCAATTAGATTGGCGATTTACCCCGACCGCCATCGGTGGCTATCTGGAGAAAGGAAGTTTAATCGTCCGTCTGGTCCGTGGGCTTTTTGCCGATGCGCTAAAGCGTGCAGATTTTGCCATAGCAATGGCGGGGACGGCAACAGAACAGTGTGTGGGCATGGGTAAACCCATTTTTAGCTTTGCCGGAGAGGGTCCTCAGTTCACCTATGCCTTCGCAGAAGCCCAAACCAGGCTCTTGGGTCCCTCCATATTTCTCTGCCAAAATTCAGAAGAACTGAAACATAAGCTTTGGACAACCTTAGAAAATCCTGAAAAGCTAGCACTCTTCAGAGACAACGGCTTAGAACGGATGGGCATTGCCGGGGCAAGCCAGAGAATTGCTGCCCAAATATTTCAGTTGGCAACTGAGAACTCACGGCAGCCAAATTAATCTTAGGGGACGTTTCCGAAGCACTTGCATCGTTATTAGAAGCACGACTGGGTTCACTATCCCTGGACGGATAGTCTATCCTTCTTGTTCTCTCTTGTTCTCTAAGCAAGGAAGGATGACGATGAACCCTGAAGAACGAACCCGGTGATGTAATCCGTCAGCGAAGCGTGCCACCTCATACTTAAGTGGTAGACTTAGAGCTAAATCCACAATTATAAGCTATGGGACAAAATACATCGCTGCCCCCTGAGCAATACACGATTCGGGCTGGAGAGCGGGGGCGATTGGTTCTGCCTGCATCGTTGCGAAAGCGCATTGGGCTGCAAGAAGGTGATCACCTTGTGGTTAGGGTTGAACCTGACAACAGTCTCCGGCTGGTGAGTCTTACCGATCAGATCCGGCGTTTACAAGGGATATTTAAAGATATTGCTCCTGGTGTCAGTTTGGCTGAGGAGTTAATTCAGGAGCGTCGAGCGGAAGCACAGCGAGAGTTAGAGCGGTGAGCCTAGCTCCAACTTCGGTTCTTGATGCCTCCGCTTTGTTGGCATACTTGCAAGGGGAAATTGGGGCTGACCAAGTGGCCGCTGCCCTAACACGGGGAGTTGCGCTTAGTGCTGTGAACTGGGCGGAGGTACTCTCTAAGCTGGCAGAGCGTGGCAAAGTGCCTGAGGAGGTCGCTAAACAACTTCGGGATTTGGGGCTATTAGGTGAGGCGATTCAGATTTACCCCCTGGATCAAGAGCTAGCCCAGGTCATCGCTGAACTGTCTCCCTTGTCCCGGTCTGTTGGACTTTCACTGGGGGACCGCGCCTGTCTCGCGCTTGCCCTAAGTCTGAAGCTCCCAGCATATACGGCCGATCAAGTTTGGAAGAGTCTAAATTTGGGCGTGTCCGTTATCCTCATTCGTTAGTTGAGGTCGGGGTAGTTTTAGATAGAGCACGACAGGCGAACCGATCCACATTGCCTATCAATTTCTGGGATGCGGCCGCTGTCCAAGTCTAGGATGGTGTTGTAAAGTGTTTCCTAGCTATATCGATTAAAGCAAGTGTGATGAAGACGGACCCTCAAGTCGTTGCAACATTTTATAAGTTTGTACAACTCTCGGACTATATAGAAAAGCGAGAAAATTTGCTAATGTACTGCCAAGAACAAGGCATCAAAGGCACTATTCTGCTAGCTGAAGAGGGAATTAATGCAACAATAAGTGGGCCACGTCAGGCCATCGATGCGCTGTTATTTTTTTTGCGTTCTGATTCGCGATTAGCAGACCTTGAGCATAAAGAGTCCTATGCCGAAACCCCTCCATTTGAAAGGATGAAGGTGCGCTTGAAAAAAGAAATTGTTACCTTAGGGCTGCCGGGAATTGACGCTGAAAGAAAAGTTGGCTCCTATGTCCAGCCTAAAGATTGGAATACTTTAATTACGGACCCGGATGTACTCGTCATCGATACGCGTAATCAGCTGGAAGTGAAGATTGGGAGCTTTAAAAGGGCAGAAAACCCACACACAGAATCATTTCGAGAATTTCCAGAGTATGTGCGTACTCATCTGGACCCTAATCAGCATAAAAAAGTAGCCCTTTTCTGCACAGGCGGTATCCGATGTGAAAAGGCCTCATCTTTCCTCTTGCAGCAAGGTTTTCATGAGGTATATCACCTACGAGGAGGCATCCTTAAATATCTGGAGGAAGTCCCCTTAGAGGAGAGCCTTTGGCAAGGTGAATGTTTTGTTTTTGATCAACGGGTAGCAATTGACCACAGCCTCGCCGTCGGTTCTTATACTGCATGCCAAGCCTGTGGACACCCCATATCGGCAGAGGATAAAGCATCTGCATGCTATCAAGAGCATGTCTGTTGCCCACACTGCGCTATGCACAAAGGAGAAGATTGAACATTGGACTGCTTGCACAAATCATCGTGTCCCCCACTCTGTGCCAACGAAAAGGCTGTCTCTTGCAGAGCGCTGTGCGTTGACGCAGTATAGCAAAGCTAACGCCTACAAGGGGGTATGTGGCTTCATACCCCCTGAATTATAGTTCTTACCGAACCCGTTTCCATCAGCGTGCATCAGGCATTCCATAGGCTGGAGTTGGTGCATAAATAGTGCCCGGATTACTAGAATAGTTATCAGTCTTGATGATGTAGGCTCTTAGATCATTGAGGTCAATGTATTGGTCGGCGGCATTGCGTAATTCCCGAGCAATCATGCCATCGGTAGCTACTAC
>CASBPW010000106.1 GCA_949127685.1 Candidatus Sivonenia alaskensis PMM_0068
CAACCAAGGCGATTACTTCGGGGCTGTTCACGAGAAGAGCGAGTGCGAAAATATCACGAAAGTCCTCTATCCCAATGATGACTCTTATCAAGGGAAGCAACTGAGACTGGAGCAGCAGTACTTCTTTGTCTCCTGTTCTTTGCAGGACATGATTCGCATAATGAAGATTCAAAATCTTGCTCTGGAACGGTTCCACGAACACTATGCAATTCAGTTGAACGACACCCATCCAACCATTGCTGTGGCTGAATTGATGCGGCTCTTAATCGACGAGTATCGATTTGATTGGGATAAAGCCTGGGAGATTACCAGCAAAACCTTTGCCTACACCAATCATACGTTGCTACCAGAAGCCCTGGAACGCTGGTCTCTCGATTTATTCAGGAGTTTGTTGCCCCGTCATTTGGAGCTCATTTACGAAATTAATCAACGTTTCTTGGATGATGTTCGCATTAAGTTCCCGGATGATTTCGATCGCATTCATCGCATGTCTATCATTGACGAGAGTGGTGAGCGGTATGTTCGCATGGCGCATCTTGCCTGTGTCGGAAGTTTTGCCATCAACGGGGTGGCCGAACTGCATAGTGAGCTGCTCAAACAAACGACGCTGCACGACTTTTATGAGATGTATCCAGAGAAGTTTACCAATGTCACCAATGGAGTTACCCCTCGTCGGTTCATGGTGCTGAGTAACCCTCGACTGGCCAACCTGATCACAAACAAAATTGGCGATGGTTGGATTAAAAACCTGGATGAACTGCGGAAACTGGAGAGCTTTGTGGAGGATGCAGAGTTCCGCCAAGAGTTTCGACAGGTGAAGCAGGCTGTGAAACAAGACCTGGCCGATTATATCGGGATAAACTACAGCATCGAAATTGATCCCAATTCGCTATTTGATATTCAAGTGAAGCGCCTTCATGAATACAAACGGCAACATCTGAATGCCCTTTATATCATCGCGCTCTATAACCGGATCAAGGCAAATCCCGACCTAGAGGTTACGCCACGCACCTTCCTGTTTGGCGGCAAAGCGGCTCCCGGTTACTACATGGCGAAGCTGATTATTAAACTAATCAATTCGATCGCGGATGTCGTGAACAGCGACCCGGATATGGGCGGTCGTCTCAAAGTCGTGTTTCTGAAGGATTACAACGTTAAGTTTGCCCAGCGCGTTTACCCCGCTGCTGACCTATCCGAACAAATTTCCACCGCTGGAAAGGAAGCCTCGGGCACAGGAAATATGAAGTTCTCCATGAACGGTGCGCTTACCATTGGCACACTCGATGGAGCTAACCTCGAAATCCGGGAGGTCGTCGGAGCAGATAACTTCTTCCTGTTTGGGCTGACGGCTGAAGAAGTCCTTGCTAAAAAAGCGTCTGGATACAATCCCTGGGATTTCTACAACAGCAATCCAGAGCTGAAGCGGGTGATCGATCGCATTTCTTCAGGGTTCTTCTCCCATGGCGATCCGAATCTGTTTAAACCCCTGCTGGATTCTTTGCTGTATCGCGACGATTACATGCTCTTTGCAGACTTCCAATCCTATGTTGAATGCCAGGATCGGGTGAGTCAGGCATACCGCGACCAGGATTACTGGACTCGGATGTCGATCTTGAATGTCGCCCGGATCGGCAAATTCTCCAGCGATCGCTCCATTCGGGATTATCTCCAGAACATCTGGAAAACACCATCAGTAAAGGTGGACATACCCGAATACAGCCAATTAACTGGCGATTTGAAGCTGACTTTCTAGCCATAGGAGCATGAACCATGACACTCAAAATTGGCATTAATGGCTTTGGTCGCATCGGACGGTTGGTGGCTCGGATCGCCATGGATCATCCCGAAGTAGAACTGGTGGGGATCAATGACCTGGTTCCCGCCGATAACCTCGCCTACCTGTTCAAATACGACTCTACGCACGGTCCTTACAAAGGCACCGTAGAGGCTAAAGACGATGGGATTGAAATCAACGGGGATTTTATTCCTTGTATGGCGATCAAAAATCCGGCTGAACTGCCCTGGGGCAAACTGGGAGCAGATTATGTCGTCGAATCAACGGGGCTTTTTACCACCTATGAGGGAGCCGAAAATCACCTGAAAGCTGGGGCAAAGCGAGTCGTGATTTCGGCTCCTACCAAAGACCCGGACAAGGTACCGACGTTTGTGGTAGGGGTGAATCATCAGGAATTTGACCCGGCAACGGATGCGATCGTCTCCAATGCAAGCTGCACAACCAACTGTCTGGCTCCCGTAGCCAAAGTTCTCCATGACACCTTTGGCATTACGGAAGGCTTAATGACGACCGTCCACTCTATGACCGCCACCCAACCCACGGTGGACGGTCCCAGTAAAAAAGACTGGCGGGGTGGACGAGGCGCTTCCCAGAACATCATTCCCTCTTCTACGGGAGCCGCCAAAGCGGTTGCCCTAGTATTGCCCGATCTGAAAGGCAAACTTACCGGAATGGCTTTTCGGGTGGGCACTCCCGATGTCTCAGTGGTTGACCTGACGTTCAAGACGGCAAAACCAACCACCTACGAAGACATCTGTGCGGCGATGAAAGCGGCAGCGGAGGGAGAATTGAAGGGCATCCTGGGCTACACCGAGGACGAAGTCGTTTCCATGGACTTCCGCACTGATTCTCGTTCCAGTATCTTTGATGCCCAGGCAGGCATTGGTTTAAATCCCAACTTCTTCAAAGTTGTGTCCTGGTACGACAACGAGTGGGGCTATTCCTTCCGAGTGGTAGACCTGATGCTTTATATGGCAAGAAAGGAAGGGTTGCTATGAAACCCTTGATTCATCGCACCAAGATTGTTGCCACCATCGGACCCGCCAGCGATTCTCCGGACATGATTCGAAAGATGATGCTGGCGGGAATGAACGTGGCACGGCTCAACTTCTCCCACGGCAAATATGAGGATCATGCGGAGCGGATCAAGCGGTTGCGGTCGGTTTCGGAAGACCTGGACTTGCCGCTCATGCTCCTGCAAGACTTGCAGGGACCCAAGATCCGGGTGGGCGACTTGCCTGCTGAAGGGGTAATGTTGAGCGAGGGAGAAAGTCTCACCCTAGTGCCTATCGCTGACTACACGGGACAAGTGGACACAGTCGCTATCGACTATCCCTACGTGGCTGAGGAAGCGGAACCGGGAACCCAGGTTTTGCTGGATGATGGTCTGCTGGAACTGCGGGTTGAGAAAGTGGATGGCAAGGCGGTTCTGTGCAAAGTTGTCGAAGGGGGCTTGCTAAAAAGTAACAAGGGAGTCAACTTCCCAACCCTAAATCTACGCTTGCCCTCCATGACCGAGAAAGACAAGCGTGACCTGGATTTTGGCATTGAGCAAGGGGTAGACATTATCTCCCTCAGCTTTGTCCGCAAACCGGAAGACATCCAGACCCTGAAAGCATTGCTGAAGGAGAAAGGAGCTAACATCCCGGTGCTGGCAAAGCTGGAGAAACCCCAGGCCATCGCCAACCTGGAAGCGATCGTCGATGAGTGTGACGCCATCATGGTGGCCCGAGGTGATCTAGGGGTTGAGATGAACCCGGAGAAGGTGCCGTTGATCCAAAAGCGGATCATTCACCTCTGCAACCAGAAGGGGATTCCCGTAATTACGGCTACCCAAATGCTGGACAGCATGATCCACAACCCCCGTCCCACTCGTGCAGAAGCCAGTGACGTTGCCAACGCGATTATAGATGGCACCGATGCCGTCATGCTGTCTGGCGAATCTGCCGTGGGCGATTACCCCTTGGAAGCGGTCAAAATGTTAGCCCGGATTGCGATCGAAGTGGAGCCATCCATCGAATTTGTCAACTATCCGGCCAACCGCATAGACGATGCGGATGCCATTAGTGAAGCTTTACATGCGATCGATGACACGATTAATCTCCAGTGCATTGTCGCCTTTACCGAAACGGGTTACACGGCCAAACTCGCCTCGGAAGAGCGTCCGAAGGCTCCAATTGTTGCCTACACGCCTGATCCGAAAGTCTACCGCCGTCTCTGCTTGAACTGGGGGGTCAGACCGATTCTGCTACAAGGGTTTGAAGGAACCTTGACCGATGTAATGACTCAGGTAGAGGCAGATTTAATTCAGCGCAACTTTGCGGCTCCCGGTGACAAAGTGCTGATCATGGGTGGAATACCCTTTGGCACAGCAGGGAGTACCAATTTCCTTAAGATTCACACGGTCGCACCTAAGGGGTAACAAACCATGGCTAAATTGATTTTGACTCGCCACGGACAGAGCCTTTGGAACGCAGAGAATAAATTTACCGGATGGGTCGATGTTCCGTTGAGTGAAATGGGTCGAGCGGAGGCGACGATCGCCTCCTGCAAACTCAAAGATTACCGGGTTCGGGTTTGTTTCACCAGTATGCTGTTCCGGGCACTTGAAACCGCAATTATTATCTTGACGGAAGTAGATGACATTTGCGACGGCAGAATTCCGATCATCAAGCATGAGGCAGATGATGAAGACTGGCATGGTTGGGACAACTACAACGGTGATCCTGAACAGGAGCTTCCCGTTTATCCCACAGCTATTCTGGATGAACGCTACTATGGTAAATTGCAAGGGCTGAACAAAGCTGAAACAGCCGCAAAATTTGGCAAGGAACAGGTGCAAATCTGGCGACGGTCCTATGATGTGGCTCCACCGGGTGGCGAAAGCCTGGAAGACACGGTAAATCGCACCGTTCCCTTCTTTCGCGATCGTATCCTAAAGCTCTTGATGGAAGGAAATAATGTGCTGATTGCCGCTCATGGAAACTCGCTCCGTTCCATTATTAAGCAATTGGAAAATCTGTCCGAAGAGGAGATTGTAAAAGTTGAGCTTGGAACAGGAATTCCAATTGTTTATGACATTGATTCCCAGGGTCAGGTCACGGACAAAGTCATCCTGAATTGAAACGACTAGGTGCGCAATAAAGAATCTTTCAAGAAGGTTATATAAATAATGATGACCAGCATTGAAAAATTTCCCGCTAGAACCTTGTCGGAAGCGGTTCTACTTCCCAGAGGGAGGGTATTTCCTAGTCCTGTTTCTTGGCGTGACCAGATTTTGTATCAGCTTCTACCCGATCGCTTTAGCGATGGTCGGGAGGCGCTTCGTCCTATTTTTGATCGCACCCATCCTGAACAGTTCAGAGCAAGTCATAAAGCAGCCTGGATGGCAGCAGGAAACAAATTCAATGGCGGGACCCTTAAAGGCATTGAAAGTAAACTGGACTATCTGCAGAATTTAGGAATCACAACCCTTTGGGTGAATCCGCCCTGGAAGCAACGCATTGATCTTCAGACCTATCACGGATACGGCATCCAGAATTTTCTGGACATCGATCCGCGCTTTGGAACTCGTCAGGATTTACGGGATCTTGTAGATGCAGCGCATGATCGCGGTATGTACGTGATTCTAGATGTGATTTATAACCACAGTGGGAGCAATTGGTTCTACCGGGATGAGGTAGATGGCAGCCCCAAGGAAACAATGCCCTACCGCTTCTCACCACCCTACCCGATTCATGGCTGGCGCTCTGCTCAGGGAAACAGTATTCCAGAACCTGTCTCGATCGATGATGGCGTGCTTCCCGTGGAATTTCAGAATCTGGACTGGTACAACCGCGCCGGAATGATTACCGATTGGGAAGCGAAGGGTTGGGAAGACCCGATGCATCCATTTGTTGAATTCCGGAAGGGCGACTTTTTTGAACTCCGAGACTTTAACCTGGAACGGGAGGACGTCATTGCCGCTCTGGCGCAGGTCTACCAGTATTGGATCGCTTTAAGCGATTGTGATGGATTCCGGGTCGATGCGGTCAAGCACGTCTCTCCCTTGGCTTCACGCAAGTTCTGCGATGCGATTCACGGCTTCGCCCAATCGATTGGGAAAGACAATTTCCTGTTAGTCGGCGAACTGACCGATGACAGTATGGTGCGGAGTTATCTGGATATTTTTGGGCGCAATCTAGACGCCGTACTAGATATTGTTGTTGCCTCGAATCGCCTGTCCGCTGTTGCCAAAGGACTGGCGCATCCAAGCGAGTTTTTCGGTCTGTATAATGACAAAACCTTAGCTGGAAGCCAGCGACAGTTGGGCGTGTACCATGTTTCAGTGTTGGATGACCACGATATGTCATCCCGTCCTCGCAAGGAGCGGTTTGCCGCTCACAGTGACCAGATGCCCCACCGTTATGAACAGGTGGCTCATGCAGTGGGGATGATGTTGACGATGCCAGGAATTCCTTCAATTTACTACGGCACCGAACAGGCGTTCGACGGATCCGAAGATTATCACGACTATGGCCTTGAACCCGAACATGCTTATATCGATCGCTA
>CASBPW010000107.1 GCA_949127685.1 Candidatus Sivonenia alaskensis PMM_0068
TTCTGGTTTTGAGGCTAAGACCTCTAGAGATTGCTTCACTCTCTTCCCTTTGGCTATCCCAGGGGACTTGCGAGAGATAGGTGTTTTGGCCACTTTTTTAGCTCGCTTTACTGGAGTTAAGCGAAAACTTTTCACTGCCCTTAGCTCTTTTGTGGAGGAATCAGCAAGCTCCTGCGTATTCGGGACAAAGAGCAGAGGCCGCTTCCTATCCATCACCAAAGTAGAACCAATCGGGATTTCCTGTTGTTTAACAGGGACGACAGAGCCGATTTTTACGGAAGGAATATCCTGGATCCTCTCTCGTGCTTTTTCTGTCCCCGCTTGCTCTGGGATGGTGGGTGCTTGAGGGGGAGCAAAGACAACAACGGGTGCAGGCCGAGGCTGAAGAAGAGTAAAGCCATAGCCTAGTGTGCTAACAAGGACAGCCGTAACGGTACAAGCCAGGACAACAGATTTCAGGGAATAAAGTTTAGCCGTAAAGTCTAACGGTTCAGCTTCTCGTAAGGCCAAGTTATAGTCAGTCCGTGATTCATCATCAGACAAGATTTGATAGGCATGGTTGACTTCTTTCAACAGATCATCGGTTTTTAGTTCCTGATTGATATCGGGGTGGTACTTACGGGCGAGACCAAGATAGGCGTTTCTAATCTGTTCTTTAGTCGCACTACGAGGAACTCCTAACATGTTATAGAAATCTTGAGACATAGGCTGTACTTGCTGTGAAGGAGAGAGAACCAGATCAGCCGTTAATGGCTTACAAAACTACTGGGTGGCCTAAGATTATCAGTTTTTATTCCTATCTAAAAGTTGTGAAGTATACAGGTTTATTAAGATTATTTGAGGAGTTAGTCGTTGGTCAAGCCAAATCTGCTGACTCTGCTCTCTTAAACAGCATTATCCATAAGCAACGCTGATTATTAGGAGTGATCTCATCAGCTATAGCGCACTAACTCAATGCGATAGCGCCCTTTTTTAGTCTCTTCCACTTTCCCTACTTCCAAACGACCTTTCCCTGACATGGTGATCCGGTCTCCTTCTGCGACCATCTGACTAGATTTCAGGGCTGTCTTCCAGTTCACGCGCACATCCCCAGTCTCAATCGATTCCGCCATTTTGGATCGGGAAAGTCCAAACCCGGCAGAAGCCACCGCATCCAAACGCATGGAAGCTTCCACCGTGGTCATAGCTTTGGCGCGGGGAGGACGGATTTCCAGATTCTCTAGTGGCAACGGTTCGACCGTGACGGATACAGAGCGTACGCTTTTGAGGGATTGCTGTAAGAACTCTACCAACTCAGGCACCACTAATATCTGGGCACCCCGGTCTTTGAGGATCAGAATATCGCCGACTTTTTCCCGAACAATGCCTGTATTTAGCACGGCCCCCAAAAAATCTCGATGGGAAGCGGGGTCAAAAAGGAAATTTCCGCGCACTTCTACCGCTGCTATAGCAATGTCCACCCGCTCGATAGACACTTCTTGCCGGGCAAAAGCAAGTCGGGTGCGCTCCGCTTGTTCATAACCTCCCCACCCCAAGCTCTGAATTTCCATCAGGGAGGAAAAAGCCGCGAGCGTCTCCTGTGCTTCAGGAGGAGAACAAAAATCGGAAACCACAACCGTCCACTCTTTGATCGCTTTTTCTGCGAGGTCTACCATACGCGCTAGCGTGTCACGGTAGTCTCTACTACGGGCAAGAATTTCTTCGCGGGGTAAATTCATAGGGGGTGGAATTTTTTTCGGTTTGGCGTTGTCTATTTACCTAATATAGGTAGAAATACTCTAGAGAGCCGCTACTATAGGGAATGAATCAAGGATGGGCTTGTGCATCTACTAAGTTTATTGCTTCTTGTGATGGTTGCAGCAGGATGGATTTTTGCACCTCGAAGCCTGGTTAGCCAGACACAGAGAGTTCTGGCATGGGCTGCTATTCAACAACGAGGGTTAAGCGTAGTCAAACTGGGGGTCTTCACGGTCCTCTCTTTTGCTTTTATCCATATCTTGAACTCAATGCCCTCCGACTTATTGGCTAATGTTCTCCCTCGCTAGGCCTCTATGGATTTGAAACGCACCCCTCTTTTTGATCTTCAGCTTGCTCAAAAAGTCCGGATGGTCCCCTTTGGAGGGTGGGAGATGCCCGTTCAATACGAGGGGATTCTGGCGGAGCATCGGTCAGTGCGGAGTGACGTAGGACTTTTTGATATATCCCACATGGGTAAATTCATCCTCAAGGGAAAACTGGATCAGATTCAGCCCTTAATACCGTCCGATTTGTCTCGTTTACGGCCTGGGCAGGGCCAATACAGCGTATTGCTCAACGAACAGGGGGGAGTTGTCGATGACATCATCTTCTATTGTCACAGCCCGGAGCATTGGACTGTGATTGTGAATGCCAGTACGACCGAAAAGGACAGAACCTGGATCCAAACCCATGCACCGGCGGTTGACGTGCAAGACCTCAGCCAGGAACGACTTTTATTAGCGATTCAAGGCCCCAATGCCCAAGCCAAACTTCAGCCTTATACGACGGTAGACCTCTCTTCTATTGCTCGTTTCGGCCACCAAACCGGAGAATTGCTAGGAGCGGAAAGTTTCATCGCACGCACGGGCTATACCGGAGAAGATGGCTTTGAACTGATGCTTCCCCTTGAAGAAGGTCGTTCTCTCTGGACAAAGCTTTTAAACGATGGCGTATTCCCTTGTGGCTTAGGTTGCCGAGACACCCTGCGCCTGGAAGCCGGGATGCATCTCTATGGGCAGGATATGAATGATGAGACCACGCCTCTGGAAGCTTCTTTAGGCTGGCTCATCCACTGGGATAAGGGACCCTTCATCGGGAGAGAAGTTTTGGAAAGCCAGAAATCTAAACTCACCCGCAAACTCGTCGGTTTAGAAATTCAGGGGCGGGGCATTCCTCGCCATGATTATCCTGTTCTGTTCCAAGGGGCTCCCATTGGCACGGTGACCAGTGGGGCCTTGTCTGTGCAATCGAATAAAGGCATTGCCTTGGCCTATGTGCCCATAGAATTATCGATACTTGGTACTCATCTGGAAGTGGACATTCGTGGAAAAACTGTGCCCGCCACGGTGGTGAAGCGACCTTTTTATCATCGGCCTGCTTGATGGCATGAACAATCCTCTCGTCCCGGCGGCATATATTGGACCTCTCCACACTCCAACTATTCTTGCCCTCGATTTTGATGGCGTGCTTTGTGATGGGTTAATGGAATATTTCCAGGTGGCGTGGCGCACCTATGGACAGCTCTGGCAAAGGGATAGCACTGTTCTCGCAGAAGACTTGGCTCCCCTTTTTTATCGCCTGCGTCCTGTGATTGAAACAGGCTGGGAAATGCCTGTGCTCCTTCAAGCCTTGCGCCAAGGAGTCCCCGAAACCCAGATTCTTCAGAATTGGGTCGCGATTGCCCCACAAGTCCTGGCCGATAGCCAGTTGGATGCAAAAACCATAGGTACGGCCCTAGACCGTCAGCGCGACGAATGGGTTGCCACAGACCTGGATAGCTGGCTAGCCCTCCATCGCTTCTATCCTGGCGTCATCGAGCGTTTACAATCCGTAATTTCCAGTTCTGTCTATCCCGTCATTATTTCTACCAAAGAAGGGCGTTTTATTAAAAAGCTCTTGCAGGAGCAAGGAATTGAGCTGTCCGAGACCCAAATCATCGGGAAAGAATCTCGGCGCCTTAAGCATCAGGTCTTACGCGAGTTAGCGGCAGCACACAACGCGCTTTCCTCTATCTGGTTCGTAGAAGATCGCCTCAAAACCCTCCTCTCTATCCAACCCCATGCTGATTTGGCAGCGATCCGACTTTTCCTGGCCGATTGGGGGTATAACACCGAGCAAGAGCGGGAAGCAACGCAGCAGAATAGCAGGATCGAACTGCTTTCCCTAAAAAACTTTGCCCAGGACTTCTCTAAATGGCCAATTCCTCGCAATGAGTAAAGCTGTTAAGCCGGGAACAGAGCAACGGTAGACTATATTCATACTGTGTCAGCATTGTCGTGAATAGCTTTAATTTTTGGCCCCTCTTAGCGGGTTCTTTAGGGATTCCCCTGTACTTATGGTTCAAGTTCACCCTCTCCAATGTGACGAGAGATTGGAACGCCCTTCTTAAAGATGGGCTAGCCTCAGCGATTGGTTTTTCCTGGCTGGGCCTCTGGTTGTTTTTAGGCTATGACAGTTGGCTGCATTGGATAGGCTTAGGCATTTTTGTGTGGAGCCTAACTTTTTGGCTTTCTACAGGAGTTGCCTGGCAAAGAGTACGGGCTGAAAAGAAAGGAGAAAAACCAGCCGCTCCTTTTTCGAAGCCCGAGACTCCAGCCAGCAAAGGACCCAATCGTCAACAACGTCGTGCCCGTCGCAAGAGTTAGGGCCAACGTGAGGAAAGAGACTAGAGTTCTCTTCAAAAGAATTGTCCCCCTAGCGCGGTCAGGTTAAAGGACAATACATGGACCAGGCCAGGAATGTAGTTTTACAAGGCAGACAGACATCACCGAGGGTTCGGAATGAACGTATGCCTGGGGAGGCAGACAA
>CASBPW010000108.1 GCA_949127685.1 Candidatus Sivonenia alaskensis PMM_0068
ATGTTTCACCCGCTTCCCAAGGATGCGTTACCGACGCTTAAGCGGATCCTCCCTGCGTTTTGTGAACTCCTGATGAAGACAAGTTGACGCTACTCATCAATTTGCGTTAGCGTAGAGTCGTTAAATAAGTCAGCCTAATTCAGGGTCCGGCGTAAAAGTGTTGTAACGACACTCCGGTTCTGGAGCGGAGGAACCGCATTTTGGGGCTTATCTCTGCAGAAGTGAATCGCAGAGAAGGACATCTCTCAGTCCTAGCCCGTCAGCTAACTTCGTAGGCGTTGAGAGGAGACTGGTAGATCAGCATTTTTCAGTAATGTTTTGATCTCTTCAGTGTCCTTGGCTAGTAACTGGTCGCGTTGTCGTACCGGACCTTGAACCTGAAGGGGCAGATCTTGCCATAGCTTTGGATGTTTGGGGCTGGAAAAGCAAGTCACGGAAGAAAGTAGCCCTAGAGGTAAACCATGTTTTTGACGCAACATCGCATTGCCTTAATTTCTGTGGATGGGGACCCCGCCGCAGATATCGGACAAGAAGAAGCTGGAGGACAAAACGTCTATGTGCGCCAGGTTGGTTTAGCCTTAGCAGAGCGTGGATGGCAAGTAGATATGCTCACACGACGCAGCAGCCCTGAACAGGCGGCGATTGTCTCCCATGGCCCCGATTGTCGGACCATTCGTTTGACCGCTGGCCCCGCTAAATTTATGGCGCGAGACCACTTACCCGAGTACTTGCCAGAGTTTGTCCGTAAGGTGCAGGCATTTCAGAAGCAAATGGGCTTTCAGTATGCCCTAGCCCATACCCATTACTGGCTATCTGCCTGGGTTGGCATGGAGCTCAAGAGCCAACAAACACTGCGGCAGGTCCATACCTCCCATTCTCTGGGGACTGTTAAATACAAAAACACGAGCATGATTTCTCCTATCGCCTCCATGCGTTTGGCCATTGAGAAAGCTTGTGTAGATTCTGTGGAACGGGTAATTGCCACCAGTCCTCAAGAACTGGAGCATCTGCGAACCCTCGTTTCTCGCGAGGGGCGTGTTGAGATGATTCCCTGCGGTACCGACGTCGAACGATTTGGGGAAATCTCAAGAGCGGCCGCCCGGAAACAGTTGGGCCTTGCGCCTGAGGCCAAGATTGTCCTTTACGTGGGTCGTTTTGATCCGCGCAAAGGTATTGAAACCCTGGTTCGCGCTTTCGCTCAGTCCAAGTTCCGAGGTGAAGCAAACCTGAAGCTGATCATCGCAGGGGGTAGCCGTCCCGGACAGAGCGATGGGATTGAACGGGAGCGTATCGAAGGTATCGTCAGAGAACTGGGTTTAACCGACTGCACCATTTTTCCTGGTCGTCTGGAAGAGACGGAACTGCCGGTCTACTATTCCGCAGCCGATGTCTGTGTCATGCCTAGTCACTATGAGGCCTTCGGGCTGGTAGCGATTGAGGCTATGGCCAACCGCACTCCGGTCGTGGCGAGTCATGTTGGGGGGTTGCAGTTTACCGTTATCCCAGAAATCACAGGCTTACTGGTTACACCTAAAGATGAAGCCGCTTTTACAACAGCGATTGACCGCATTCTGTCTGACCCCACCTGGCGAGACGAGCTCGGTCAAGCAGGCCGAGAACGGGTAGAGACTGCCTTTAGTTGGCATAGTGTAGCCTCCAGGCTCAGCAAACTCTACACACTGCTCCTGCTGTCTCCCAGTCGCAAACTGAGGACTCCAGTCGCTTCTTAAACATGGCCTATAAAATTTGGGGAAGATGGTGCGGTCGGAGAGAGTCGAACTCTCACACCTTTCGGCACTACCACCTCAAAGTAGCGTGTCTACCATTCCACCACGACCGCGTAGTTCTTGATGATGAAGGAGTGCAGACCAATTGTCAATGTGCTTTCCTGAAATCTGAATGCTAAGGTATAACCACAGATTTAAGGCTCGACTTCGGCTATGTGTATCTGCATCAATTGCACCTATGTGGACCGTTGTATTAGCTACCATGCGGTAGAAACTCAACATCAGCAGCCACATCTGACGGAACACCCGGATTTTGAACCCATGCATCCCACCATCAATATCAACCACACCTTCCCAACAGTAGTCATTACCGACGATGGTCGGATTATCCAGCAGGGAGACTTCGGGGTTGAGTGGGATGTAGTGGGCTGTGAGAGTTTCAGCGAAGAGAAGGGACGTTGGATAGCTTTGCGTCCCAACGAATTGGTCCCCACTTAGACCATTTTTTGGGTATGGACGCTCGCTCCCTGGAGAAAGACCAGTTGAGTAGCCTGACGCTTTTTGGCGACCCCCAGCGCCTCTCCCTCGGAGAGAGGGCCTGTCGCTAACTCTACGCGCTTGCCTTCAGCCCTCAACTGTTGAGCGGTGGCTACGGCTGAACCGTAGTCCTCTTCTGTGGCAGGAACCACCAAAGCGTCGATTCTGGCACCATTTAAGTCAGCACTTTTGGCGGTCAGACCAGCCTCCTTAAGAGCTTCACAAACCCGCTCAATCCCATAGCTAAAGCCTACTAAAGGCATCGGGTCTGGGTCCCCAAAGATTTTAGATAGACCATCATAGCGCCCACCTCCACACAAAGGACGGCCCCGATGCTGAATCTCAAAAATCAACCCACTGTAATAGTGCAATCCGCGCCCAAATCCCAGGTCTACGGTAATTTGGCTTTGGGGAATCCCACTTTTGATCAGCAGGTCTAGCGTTTGCTGAAGTTCGAGGAGCGGTTCTCTAGAGAGTCCATAACGTTGGATAAAGTCATCCAGCTTACTTAGAGTGCTATAGGCAGGTCCATGGAGGGTGCTTAGTTCCGTAGCCGCTTGCAGAAACTTACTCAATTGGTCACGCTGGACATTCCGATTGGACTTGCTGACAATACGACTGATCATGTCCTGGAAATTGCGGTTAGGCCCTACTTCCAGATTCAAGACCTTAAGAAGACCGGCTAAGAGGGAAGCGCCTTCTTCGGGACCAAGGCGATTCAGGATCGCAGCCAGTTCTTGCTCTTCTTGGGAAGCATCTGCCTGAGGTGCCGAATTAACGGAAAAGCCTAATTCGGCCAATCTTTGTTCAATTTCTGCAATGGACTGCACTTCCTTCCCCAGATTACTGAAGTTCTCCACCAGAAAATCGCGTAGCTTACGCTCTTCAATCCAGAGCCGGGCCATTTCAATAACAGTCCCCAAACTGCCCAGCACGATGCGATGGTCTGTCAAGCCCAAGAATTCCAAACCCCGGTATGCAACCTGAACGATTTCTGCATCCGCCCATGCCCCCCCAGCCCCAATCAGTTCTACCCCAGCCTGGGTAAACTGACTGTCCGTATGGGCGGCAATACCCTGGTTCCGAAAAACGGGTCCTTGGTAGGCCAACCTGATCGGGAACAGAGCCGTGGGCAAAAGCGGTTGAATGGCCCTGAGCAGCGAAACGGTGATCTCTGGCCTTAAGCAAAGGTCTTCCTGCGGATCTGGGCTATCCCCAGCTTTGAGCGTAAATAGCTTGCGCCGAGAAGACTGGCCTGATTTCCAAAGATACGTCTGAGTACGCTCCAGAATGGGCAGAGCCACGCCTTGGTAGCCGTAGCTAAGGAAGTGCTGCTCTAATTTTTGGAGCACCGAACGATGGAGGTAGTATTCATCCCCCATCAGGTCTCTCGTGCCCCGGACCTGGCCAAAATTCATAGGAGTTTACTGTATAGACGCCTGAGTTGACTGATCGTATCATTTGCCATCCCCGCAGCCACTTACTGGGTGGGACCATCCCACCATAGAGAAGGTCTCCACGAAAGAGCAAGAAACCAAAATGAACAACCCAATCAGGACAGCCTGCGCTTGTCGGCTGCGCCTGCCGGACACGCTAACACAGCAAGCTGCAGGGTATGCGCAGTCTTTTTTAGATCAGGAACTTACAACCGCCAAGCCTACGTCTGATACTACATGGCTATTAATCTGCTATTGACATCATTCTCAATAATGAAAGCTGTAACCCTATTTTCTTCATGGAAAATAAATTATTAGTATCCTAACCTGCGAATGTGAGGGATAAGAATATTGACACAATAAATATTTACGCCTACAACTTGACTTATTTTTTTGGAGATGCGAGGAGCACCTGCTTGGCCACATTTAGTCCCGTTTATGTGGATATTGCTCCGCCAAGGTGGCTTGCGATAGACCTCTTCCCCAGAGAGCTGGTCATAGCGCTCAATCCCTTGCTAGTCATGCTCCAACCCCAATCACAAAAATAAAATCTGCTGTGATCAGTATCATTTGAATTGAGTCTTCTGGTATAATTTCTATTGAGACAAGTAACCGATAAGACACTTCTTGTTTCTAAGCTGTCTTCACGAAGTTAGGAGCTCACCGCCTTGGGCCCTAGCGTTAAAAGACGTAAAGCAGCTCTCACCCCCCGTAGGCGTGAAAACTAAACTCTACCCTCATCAGAGGTACCTGCATGTACGCCGAATATCTTGTAGACCAAGTAGATCAGACAGATGACCAAGAAGTTTTGGAAGAACCCCTGGCTGAACCCGTAAAGAAGGGCAAAGTTCGGAAGGATTCCACTGATCTAGTCCGTCTTTATCTCCAAGAAATTGGGAAAGTCCCCCTGTTAGGCCGGGACGAAGAGGTAGAGCTAGCCCGTAAGGTCCAAACCTACATGGGTTCCCTAGCCATTCGTCAGAAGCTCGCTAAGAGCTCCGGACAAGCCCCTTCTGATATAGCTTTTGCTGAAGCTCTAGGAATAGACCTCCCTACACTAAAGCATCAACTTTGGACCGGGAAACGGTCTAAGGAGCAGATGATTGAAGCCAATCTTCGTCTCGTCGTCTCTGTTGCCAAAAAGTATCAGAATCGCGGCTTGGAACTCCTTGATTTGATCCAAGAAGGCACCTTAGGCCTAGAGCGAGCGGTGGAAAAATTTGATCCGACCAAAGGCTATCGCTTCAGTACCTATGCCTACTGGTGGATTCGTCAAGGCATTACGCGAGCGATCGCTACCCAGTCCCGGACTATTCGCTTACCGGTCCATGTCACCGAAAAACTAAACCGGATCAAGAAAGCGCAGCGTGGCCTTTCTCAACAGTTAGGTCGTACGGCTACGTTGAGTGAAGTCGCTCAAATGGTTGAGATGGAAATGACAGAAGTCAGGGATTTGTTGAGCCGAATTCCTCGCTCCGTCTCTCTGGATACCAAAGTAGGTAAAGAGAAAGATACAGAACTGGGAGAACTTCTGGAATCAGAGGATATCACTCCTGAACAGTACGCCACTCAAAATGCTTTGCGCCAGGATATGGTCGAGCTCTTAGGCACACTTCCCCAGCGAGAGCGAGAGGTGGTGGCTATGCGTTATGGATTGCATACCGGACAGGCCTACTCCTTATCGGAGATTGGTAAGATTCTGGAGCTTTCTCGCGAACGGGTACGCCAGATTGAAGCAAGGGCTTTGCAGAAGCTCCGTCAGCCGAAGCGCCGTTCTCTCGTCGCCGACTATCTAGAGACCGTATAAAGCGCTCTTGCCTTTGGCTCACACTGCCTTCCCCTTGATTAATCAAGGGGATTTTTTTATCTTTAACGGGGTAAGCGGAGAAACGGTGTCAAAATACAAAGCATGAATACGTTTCTAACCTTCCAAACTGCTGATGGCTCTGTAAGCGTGACTATGGATCTCGTCCAGGCCCGAACTTTACAGCAGGCTCTAGATGAACTGGTTCAACACCTAAAAGAGGTAGCTGCTAGCTCTGGGCAAAAAAAAACTCCCCATCCGGCGACGGAATATCTTGATCGGGGGGAGGTCTATTTCGAGCTTTTTTGTAACCCCAATATTTGGCCTAGTCCCTATGCTGCCAAGGCTTTGGTAACGATCAAGAGCCCTATCCTGAAGGTGAGTACAGAAGTAGAGCTCTCTCGTTTTCGAGATGACCTGCAAGAATTTATGAGTGCGAATAGCTAGTTCGATTGTCCAAGTTTTATTTAAAAAAGCCTCGCAAATCAGGTATCATTCTGGATTGTGGCGACGCAGCAAAGGAACACTATGCCCAAGATGAAAACCCGCAAGGCAGCTGCCAAGCGATATGAAGTGACTGGTTCTGGAAAGATTCGCCGCCGTCGGGCAGGGAAGAATCACCTCTTAGAACACAAAGGCTCCAGTCGTCTACGCAGCCTCAGCGGCAAAGCAGACGTGAGTGAATCCGACCTCTACAAAGTAGAGCGCCAATGTCCCTATAAGAAGTATCTCCGCTAAGTGCTACAGGAGCGTAATTTCCCATGGTCCGTGTAAAGAGGGGCAATGTTGCCCGCAAACGTCGTAAGAAGGTCCTCAAAATAGCCAAAGGCTATGTGGGCTCTCACTCCAAATTGTTCCGTGCTGCCAATCAACAGGTGATGAAGGCGCTGAAGTATGCCTACCGTCACCGTCGGGAGCGCAAACGCGAGTTCCGCCGCCTATGGATTACCCGCATCAACGCGGCTGCTCGCACAGAGGGGCTTGCCTATAGCCGTCTCATCGATGGATTGACTAAGGCTCGGGTAGGACTGAACAGAAAGATGTTGGCCCAGATGGCTATTCTGGACCCCCAAGCTTTTTCTCAGGTTACAACGATTGCTAAGAACAGTCTCTAAACCGACGTTGAGTTTGTGGAAGTATCTAGGGACTGTCTTTTTGGTTTGTGTATTGCTGACCCCTTGGGCCTCTGCACGTCCCCTTGAGCGCATAAGACAGTCCGGAAAAATTAAAGTAGCTATTTCAGCCCTGCAGCCCATGAATCGGTTGCAGGGCTTTGAATTGGATCTAGCGCGTAAATTAGCAGAGGAACTGTTGGGAGATGCTCAAGCGCTGGAGCTTTTGCCTGCCCGTAGCGAAGAGCGTTTAGCCTGGGTAGAAAAGGAACGCGTCGATATGGCCATTGCCCAGGTAAGTATTACGCCCGAACGGACTAAAATTGTTGATTTTAGTCCGCCTTATTATCAAGGAGGGCAAGGTTTTGTCTTCCCGAAAAATATGCCCATACAGCGACTCTCAGATCTCAATGATCGGAAGGTCGCAGTTCTTGAAAAATCTAGCTCTGCCCTTTTACTGGCAGCGTTATTACCTAAAGCTATCCAAGTTCCGGCTACTTCTTACCAGCAAGGATTTGAGCAACTGCTGACAGGTTCGGTCCAAGTATTCACGGGAGACGATAATGTTTTGATAGAGTGGCTAGCTACCCAGCCTAACTATCGATTACTCCCACAGCGTATGGGATACTATAGTTTTGCGATTGCTTTGCCTAAGGGTTTAGCCTCTGCTTCTTGGCGTGCTTGGATTCAAGCTACCTTAGAAAAACTAGACCGCTCTGGATGGCTAGAGGAGCGCAGAAAGTATTGGCAACTTTCAACCGACTTAGCGTCAAACTATGATGAAGCTAAATACAAATCTAAGGGTAAGTTACCATAGGTATCGTTAACTTCTCCAAACTCTGGAGAATGGAAGGAGACAATTACCCCTCGTTCCATGCCCGTGTATGTATCCGCGTGGCATCTTCCAGATCTAGGATTGAATTTTAGATAGACCCCGGTAGTTGCTAAAGATTCAATAGATTCAATTTCAGGCATGGGGGGTTCTTGGTCTAGCGCTTTCAGATAGGATTGCAGAACCAGCGCTGCCTGTGATGTAGTGTCTGCACAAATTCCGAAGATTTGATAGTCTGCCAGAGCAGATAAGGAAACCAAAGCTTCTCGAAGTTGTTCATGATTTGCTGAACTCGGATCTCTTAAAATTTTGTGCGCTTCCTCTGGACTAATAGACATAAACAGATTCCTACGTAAGGGGTGACAAACATTCTAAAATCATAATTTGATTCACTTGGGCATAGGGTTGTATTGATAGAGTCTATCTAAATGCTTTAATGGCCTCATTATATTGCTCTATGGAGTTTATCGATCGCTAAAATCTGACAACTACTTTGCCACAATTTTTCCCCTCAAGCAGGTATTTAACAGCGGTAGGAATAGATTCTATGCCGTTAAACTGAGTTGGATCGACAGCAACTCTGAGTTTGCCAGAGTAGAATAGTTTTAGTAAGCGATCACGTGCCTCAGCAGCATATTCTTGATAGAGCGGCATAAGAAAACCACGTACAGAAGCAGCTTTCCAGAAAAGCTGCTCGTACATGCGAGGTCGCGTCACTTGCTCTAGATTTTTGCCATATTCGGAAATGAAACCAACCACAACTAAACGTCCCCGAATTGCCAAGTTCTCTAGACAAACATCAAAAACTTCTTTACCAACACAATCAAAAACTAAATTAATGCCATTGGGATATTCACGTTTGAGGACTCGATCAAGATTTTCTGTACGATAGTTGATAATGCGATCGCAGCCCAATTCTTTTAGCAACCCTGCTTTTTTTTCAGACCCACAAATACCAATCACATGATTATCTGCTAGCTTCGCCAACTGCACGGCAAGATGACCTGTTCCTCCTGCTGCTGCTGTAACCAAGACTACTTCATTACTTTTCATCTCCCCGACTTTTTCTAATGCCACTAAAGCGGATATACCTGTAGGCATTAAGGTTAATACTTCTGGGGTTGCTTCGCGGACTTTGACGGCAAGATTAGCATCTATAACTTGATATTCGCGATAACCTCCTCCGCGCGCCGTAGTTACAACAGCATCACCAACTTGGAAAGCTTGAATATTTTCTCCCACAGCTGCCACTTCACCGACAGCTTCTACCCCCAAATCAAAAGGAGGAGTTAAGTTAACATAGGGGACTTTACCCTGGCAAAGTAGCGTATCAAAACCACTATTGATTCCAGCGAATTTATTTTGAATTAAAAGTTGACCAGCAGCAGGTTTGGTCATCGGAACTTTGACAATTTCAACTGCAGATTGAAACTCCTGGTTGAATTGCTTTGCTATTAATTTTCTGTAGGTTTTTGTGCTCATTTCCAAATCTTAGGTTTACCTTACTGCTCAATTATTATTGTTAACCTAAAGCTTTATCCCACGCTAACTGATGAGCTAAGCCGTACTTAATAAAATCTTCTTCTGGAGCTTGATCGCTTTTCCCAAAAACACCTAAACTGTAGGGATTATCATGCATACGTTGTGTGACTTGCTCTTGTTCAAATCGCATCACTTCTTCTCTAGGTTGATCTGGTTTAAAAAAGTCCACGACCAAAACGGTTCTGTCATAATTGGTGTAATTATGCGGAGCGTGTGGATAGCTGTGATCTAAAATCAGGAATTTTCCTTCATGCCAATAAAGCTTATCGTGGCATATTTTCATGGCTATATCTCCCTCGGGTACAATCAATCCTAGATAACCACGATTCATATGAGGGTTAAAGTTCACATGCAGCTTAATATCTAAGCCTGGATGGAATGTACCAAAATAGACGTTTCTGACAATCTCATCAGCAATCGAGTTGACTTTTACAATTGCTTTAGTCAAATTTGGAAAATATTTCTTTCTTAATATAAGTGCATTTTCTGATGCATCATCGGTCCCATAATCAGGATATTCTATGTGATGCAATTGAATATATTCTTCAATAAATTTACCTTGAAATAAGATACCAAAAGCACTGTATTTAGAATTACCTTTGGTTTTAATCGTTTTACTTTTAGGGCCTAAAATATCATAAGTGAATTTTAACTCTTCATCAGAGGCATAATTATTGAAGTGGGTAAACTCATCTCTAATCATTTTCCAGCTATCTTGAAGGCTTTTGAGAAAAGGAAATTGCTCTGGATTCAGATGGTATTCATTAAAAGTTTCCATTTTCTTTTCTCTGAAAGGTGATTGAATAAGTGTGCATTTATAAAGTGAATATAATAAACATCTTTAACGACTCAAATTAGTGAAGGCAGATAATCTTGACCTCAGCACAAGCAGCTTGAAACCGTCCGCTGAATTTGAATAGCGCGCTCACACTGCGCCGTTAGAAGAAGTACCCCGCCAACCAACGCTCATAAGAATCATGGCTTTCGCCACTATGTCTGCCTGCTAATAACCCTTCAACCCCAATATGTTCATCCAAGTCAACCCATTCAATTGCATTACCGTCTCCTAAGAGTTGCCAGTTTTGCCGTTCTGCCTAAGAAGCGCGCAACAAGCGTGGATACTAAGATAAAGGAACAATTAAACTTTGTCCATCAATCAAATCCACAATTAACTGCTCGTCTGTCACTCTGACTTGGGCTGCGAGGGGTTCTGTCTCAAGGGTCAAAGTAGTCATGCCAAGCCTCCAAAACTGTTTGTTCGTGTTCCTCCACCAGCCGAGAAATGTCGTTTAATTCATGGTCTTTGAACCCTCGATTCTTTGCCAGTGAAACAGGACTAAGCTAAAACTTAACCAACTGCCGATCGCGCTTAACATGAATATGAGCAGGCTCGCCTCTATCAGAACTGAAAAAGATGAAACTGTAGGGACCAACTTGAAGAATTGTAGGCTTTGGGGAGGGCACTACTTATCTGTTCCCAGCTTAACCTGCAACTACATCTAGAAATCAGTTCCTCCAGATAGAGGCGGATTTGGCGCACACTTACTGACCTGACCGATACTCAACTTCCAGGATGCCCAGGGAGTACGCTATCATCCCCTAAGGGAAGAGGCGCAGCGCAAGCTTTCTGGTCAACTCGCACTTGGGTGGAACGAAGCTTCTCTGTAGAGTTCTGTCTAGCACAATGGGAGCAATCGCTTTTCAATTTAGCGTGAGGTCTATGGTGTCTGAGTCTCCCGTATTAGATCTAATTATCAAAAATGTGCAGGTAGTTCGTCCCGATCATGAGGCTGTCGAACTACTCGATCTGGGCATTAAGGATGGAAAATTTGCTCAGATTGCTCATGATATTAGCCCAGACCTAGGCAAAGAAGTATTTGATGCCCAACATCTGCTGGGCTTTCCTGGAGTCGTGGATGCCCATATGCACATCGGTATCTATCAACCTCTCGATCGAGATGCTGTGACGGAAAGCAAGGCTGCTGCAATAGGAGGGGTGACTACCAGCCTGAATTACATCCGTACAGGACAGTATTATCTCAACAAAGGCGGTTCCTACAGAAATTTCTTCCCAGAAGTATTGGCGTTATCTAAAGGGAACTTTTTTGTAGACTACGGTTATCATATTGCCCCGATTAGTGCGACTCATATCGATGAGATGCAGATGCTATTTGAGGAGTATGGGATTGGATCGTTCAAAATTTTTATGTTTTACGGCGGCTATGGTTTGCATGGACTCTCTGACCAACAAAACCTCTTTTTGATGATTAACAAAGAGGAAAGGTATGACTTTGCTCACTTTGAATTCATCATGCGCGGTCTAACCAAGCTTAGAGAATTACATCCAGAAGCAAGCGATCGCATTAGTCTCAGTCTCCATTGCGAAGTAGCAGAAATTCTCAACGCCTACACCAAAATTGTTCAGCAAGACTCTACCCTCACAGGTTTAAAAGCCTACAGTGCAGCACGTCCGCCCCATTCTGAAGGCTTAGCCATCTGTATTGCTTCCTACTTGGCGCACGAAACTAATTGTCTCAATATCAATTTATTACACCTCAGTTCTCGCAAAGCAATAGAAGCGGCTTTGATGATGCAAACAGTCTTTCCGCACATCAATTTTCGACGAGAAGTAACAGTTGGACACCTTTTGTTAGATGTAGATACGCCTACCGGCAAATGGGCAAAAGTGAACCCACCGATTCGTCCCCGTGCCGATGTTGAATACCTTTGGCAAGCTGTACTCGGTCGCCAAGTCGATTGGATTGTCAGCGATCACGCCTGTTGTTCGGCTGAGAAGAAAGCTAGTCTAAAAGAACCGAATAATATTTGGCTGGCTAAATCTGGCTTTGGTGGTACAGAATACCTCCTTTCTGGAGTATTTAGAGAAGGTAGTAAGCGCGGTATGTCCTACCATCATATGGCTGAGCTATTAAGCTGGAATCCTGCTCAACGGTTTGGATTAAATTCTAAAGGTAATATCGCAGTTGGTTATGATTCCGATTTGGTGCTGCTAGACCCCAAGGAAACCTTTGTTGTACGGGCGTCAGAGTCGGAGTCCCAGCAAGGCTACACGCCATTTGAAGGATTGGAATTAACCGGACGAGTCAAAACCACCTTTTTGCGAGGGAGAAGAATTTACGATCGAGGACAGATACTCGGTGTTCCCAGTGGACTTTATGTAAACCGCAGATGAAAGCAGCACGTATTCATGACTACCCAAATAGACAAATAAATTTGCCTACCAACTTAGGAGTAAGCCAATGAACGAAAAATTACCCCTTATTATTGAGTGTCGTTGTAACGAAATAGCCTATCGCGGGGACAATCCTGCTTTCCCTTACAGTCCAAAAGAGATCATCCGCGAAGCAGTTCGTGCTTGGGACGCAGGGGCTTCGATTTTCCATTGGCACGGGCGAGACCCAGAGAGCGGGAAACCGCGCAACGAAGTTGAACTCTATCTCGAAGTGATACAGGGAGTTCGCGAACAGACGGATCTCCTCATCCATCCGACCCTTGGCTACATTACACAGAACCGGGTAGAGGACCGCGTCCGGCATATCTTGGCAGTGAACGACGATCCAGTGCTGCGGGTTGACATGGTACCGGTGGATTTCGGGTCACTCAACGCAGACTTCTGGAATCCCCAGGCGAAACAGTTCACTACCTATGACCAAGTGTATGTTAATACCCGTGCTAACCTCATGGCGGTACTTGAAGTATTCAAAGAACACAATCTCTACGTCAGTTCAGTCTGTTGGGACGTGGGGCAAATGCGAACAGCACGGTGCTTCCAGGAAATGGGACTTCTTCCACGAGAAACGCTTTGGGAGTTTGTCTTTACGGGGGAAGTGATGCCATCTGGAGCGGCGGCGACTATCTCGGGTTTGCAGGCGTTCGTGGCTGAGGTTCCTGCGGGTAACCAATGGCTGGCACTTTGCTGGAATGGAGACGTGATGAGGGTGGCAGCCTGGGCCATCACGCTGGGCGGACACGTCGGAATTGGCCTTGGAGACTATTCTTA
>CASBPW010000109.1 GCA_949127685.1 Candidatus Sivonenia alaskensis PMM_0068
GCCAAATATCATGACGCTTTTTCAGGACCAACTCTTGAGTCAACTGCTCCTGGCAATGGATCAGCATCGTGGTGAAACTGCGCGCAATGACTACGTGAAGTTAATTCGTGGCCGAGCGCTCATGAACGCTTCTCTGGGAGCTGAACGCGTTTTCGGGTTTGGAAAGGAAGGTATTGCTTGCGACTACGCTGAACTCCTGACAGAAGCAGTGTTCACGAGCGGTACGTGGCGTATCGGGCGCGCACGGCTGTTGACTCCCGACAGCGTACTCGCAACACCCACATCGCAATCCATAGACTTCTGGCTCGACCAGCTGAGCCTCACATCACAGCTCTCTCAAGATGACTTCTCGAGTTAAATCAAGTCTGACCCTAAGAACGGCTAGGTGGGTCTGACGTACTCTTTAAATGCGCCCACTGGTCCTTGGTAGGCGGCGGCGCGCTTGGTCCACCAACTCGTAGTAGTCAGTTAAGCGTAGATCCGCTGCGGCCTCCGGGTCAAGTACGACGGTGGCGTCGGGATGGAGCTGGATGGCCGACGCTGGACAAATCGCTGCGAGTGGACCCTCAAGCGCGGCAGCTACGGCCTTGGCTTTCGCCGCTCCGGTTGCAAGCACGACGAGGGCTCTCGCATCCAGAATGGTCCCGATTCCCATGGTGATGGCCATGATCGGCTCCTCGAAGTCTGGATGTCCGAGTTGGTTGTCGCGAAGTGTAGCGCGCGCGAGAGTCTTGACTCTCGTGCGCGACCCGAGGCTCGAACCCGGCTCGTTGAAACCAATGTGCCCGTTCCGACCAATCCCCAAGATCTGGAGGTCGATCCCACCGCGCCTCTTAATCAGTGCTTCGTATGCTCTCGCCTCAGCGACTGGATCAGAAGAGTCTCCCCGAAGGAGGTGAGTATTGGCCGGATCTATGTCCACCTCCGCGAAGAGGCTGTCGCGCATGGCGCGGTGAAAGGACTGCGGGTGGTCCGGGCCGATACCGAGGTACTCGTCGAGGTTAAACGTTTCGACATGGGCGAAACTGAGATGATCTTGCCGGTTTCGCCTAATCAGTTCAGCGTAAAGAGCTTGCGGAGTGGCCCCCGTCGCCAATCCTAGTCGGGCGTCGGGTTTCCGTTGGATCAACTCACCGCAGATGTCGGCAGCCTTCACAGCAACCGCATGGGCAGACTCAAGAATCCACACGTCCACGCGCCACAACTCCCGCCTTCCAACTATTGATTGTACAGAAACTTTTCGTATATTCCCTGGGAATCAGGATGATATCCAAGGAAATATCGGCTGAAATCCTGATGTAACGTTGAACATTTCTGGATATTACCCCATACCGGGATATTATCTCGAAAGAGTCACCCTCTAGGGTTCCATCGCAATAATCGAGTCCATAGGCTGATTCTGGTAAGCTGCTGTCATTGAGAAAAATAGTGAAATGACATGTTGGATGAAAAGGAATGCAATTTCCGATTGATTATCTCCTGACTCGCCCACCAAAAATCCATCTTGTGTTCGCTAATGCGACAGAACCTATATCCGCCAGGGGAAATTAAATGGTAGACAAAAATAGCCCCGATGAATCTAAGGTTCCAAGATCTTTAATGAAACTAAAGCGTACTGAATTTATCTCAAAAATTGAGCTAAATCGGAAAGAAGGAAAAATACCTAGCGACCTGCAAGGACACCTATTTTTGATAGCACCTGTCGGTTTTGCCAACACTCCCTATGGGGATGGGACTCCCATATTTAATGGGGATGGCATGATCTATCGTCTCGATTTTGATAGGCCTGGAGAGATTTCCTTAAAAAGCCGAATCGCAAAAACACCTTGTTATTTTGCCGATGAAGCTACCCAGACGGATGAGCGCTTCAAGGAATATCAATTTAAAAATTTTGGTCTTGGGCGATTTTCCCTGCTTCTTGGTCTTCGAAATCAGGTAAACACCGGATTTCTCACTGCAGAATTTTCTAAGGAACAAACTGCTCGCTTGTTCATCACCTATGATGCAGGCCGTCCCTATGAAATTGATACAGATTCATTGGAAGTAGTAACACCCGTTGGTTCGAATAAGGAATGGCAGAGTGAAGTACCTATCAGCATTATCCTTAGTTTTCTAAATCTTCGAGTTAGTTTCCCATTTCCTCCAGTTCTGAGTACAGCACATCCCGAATTTGATGAGCAAACCAGTGAAATATTTTCAGTGAATTATATTAGAGACCCTTTAGATCTACTAGAGTCCACACCGTTAACTCCTCTCTTTATAGATAACATTATCAAAGATTTGAAAAAAGCTCCTCACGCATTTACTGAGTTTGTAGAACAAAAAATCAGACAGCTTACGGGCCAAGGGCTTATAAATGATGATAATCCACTTATTCAGTTCCTCAATGGCGCAAAAAATTTCTTAAGCCGCACCTATCTTATCCGTTGGAATGGACAGGATAGCTTTGAACGCTGGAAGTTAGTTCTGCCTGATGGTTTGCCTGTAACGATCAAGCAGTCGGTGCATCAGATTGGTATTACCGAAGATTATATAATTCTGGCAGATACCAGTTTCAAATTTGAGCTAGAGCAACTTTTAGATAATGTACCTGTCCTTGAAATTGATGAAAATTTGCGCAGATGCCTAGCAACACGAGCACAATTACCCGATACGACCCTCTATATAGTAAATCGGCAAGATTTGCGTTCCGGCCAATGCTCACTATCCGATGAGCCAGAGATTGAGGTAATAGCACAGAAAATAACGATCCCTCTAGAGTTGATTCACTTCCGCGTAGACTACAAAAATCCTGGAGGAAAAATTACCCTCCATGCATGTCATAACTCGGCTTCAGATGTAGCTGAATGGATTCATGATAGTGATACTTCTGCGTATAACCATCATCCAACTCCTCAATTTTTACGGGGATTGATGGGGAGTCAAATGGATATAGGTCGATTAGGCCGCTATGTACTGGATGGTAGGAAGGGAGTGGTCCTTGACTCAAAGGTTATTCATGACCTGCGGCGCACTTGGGGCATAGGACTCTCAACCCATGATCAGAGAAATAAGTCAGCGCCTATTCGCCATATTTACCTGCAATCTTTTGGTTTTCGCTCCGAGTTGTTAACCGACTTTATTTATAATTTATATAAAGACTATCAATATCGTTTGATTCCCTTAGAGCAACTTAAAAAGATCCAGGATGAAGACAGACCTCCTTGTCTATTTCGATTGGATACTCAAACGATGACGATTGATGACAGTTATGAGTTTTCTATTGGCCAAGTCATTAGCTCTCCCCAGTTTGTTCCTAGAACGCATAGTACCCATGAAAGGGATGGTTACATTTTCTGCACAGTAATATCTGATAAGGGAGATGAAATTTGGATATTCAATGCAACCAAATTAAATGAAGGTCCTATCTGTCAACTCAATCATCCTTCTCTTGATCTTGGATATACGTTGCATACGACCTGGCTATCTTCTATTGGACCAAGAACAGCCGATTATTATATTCCGGTGAGAGAAGATTATGAGATAAATAAAGAGGATGAACTCACTAAAAAACTATTTGAGGAAGCTATTTATCCCAACTTTGAGTGCGGTTAATTGGTCATTTCAACAGCTCCCAATAGCTTTAAGGTGGTTTTTTGTGCGTCGGTTAAGCCTCTTGCCCCATATATATTCATGCCCTCGTAAAGTCGCTGGATTCTCATGGTATTCAGGCATTCTCCAGTCTCCACATCCCAGTACTTGATGGTTTCATCTTTGCTCCCACTAATCAGATTTTGACCATCAGCAGTGAAGACCACAGACCAAACGCCTTTGCTATGTTGCGCTAAGGTATTGATACAAACTCCGGTCTGGACATCCCATAATTTAATTGTTTTATCATGGCTAGCACTGGCTATAGTGCGACCATCGGGACTGAAAGCTACGGACCAAACGCCCATATGATGACCACTAAGCGTATGGATACATGCTCCCGTCTGAACATCCCATAATTTGATAGTTTGATCGTTGCCACTGCTGGCTAAAATTTTTCCATCTGGACTATAGGCCACGGCCACTACATTAATCGTATGCCCCTCTAAAACTTTGAGGCACTCTCCTGTTTGGACGTCCCACAGTCGTATCGTCCGGTCTTCACTGGTACTGGCTAACTTATGTCCATCGGGGCTGAAGGTAGCGAGCCAAGTCCAACCGGTATGGCCCTGTAAAACCTTGAGACATTGACCCGTGATGACATCCCATATCCTCACCGTTTGATCATGACTTCCGGTTGCAAGCATCTGACCATTTGGACTAAAGGAAACGGCTACCACTCCGCTCACGTGTCCCTGTAACTCTTTCCAGCATTGTCCGGTGTCGACATTCCATAGCCGAATACTCTTATCTCCACTGGCACTGGCTAATAGATTCCCTGAACGGTTAAAGGCCACGAACCAGCATGAGCTAGTATGTCCTTCCAACTGCTTGATACATCGCCCTGTCTTGACATCCCATAGCCTAATGATTTGATCCTCTCCTGCACTAGCGACCATTTCACCGTCAGCCTGAGCGCTACAGGCAACCGATAAAAATCCACTTGAAAACCCCTGCAAGGTTTTAATGCACTGTCCAGTTTGTACATCCCATAACTTAACTACTTGTTCTGTTCCAGCACTAGCAATCAATTCACCGGTAGGAGCAAATTGCAGGGACCAAAAACAATTGGCATTGCCTTGTAGAAGTCTGAAGCAGCGACCTGTGTTCGTATCCCATATCCTTCCCGTCTGGTCATTGCTCCCACTAACTAAAAGGTTACTATTAGGGCTAAAGGCAACGGCAAAGACGATATCCGTATGACCTTCTAAGACCCTTAAACATTTACCCGTCTTAAAGTCCCATAACCGCGCTGTCTGATCATGGCTTCCTGTTGCCATAAAACGTCCATCGGGACTGAAGGCAACAGAGAACACTAAGTCTGTATGTCCTTTCAAGGTGCGAAGCCGTTCCCCTGTCTTAACATCCCAGAGGAGCACAGATTGATCGTGGCTGGCGCTGGCTAAATACTCACCATCAGGGCTAAAAGAGACAGAGACCCCCCCTTGAGAATGGCCTTCTAAAACCTTGAGACATTGACCTGTACTGACATCCCACAATCTCACGGTTTCATCGGTACTTCCACTAGCAAGGATCTGGCCATTAGGACTAAAGGCAACAGAAAAGATTAAATTAGTATGGCCTTGCAAGACTTTCATAGACTGGCCAGTTTTAGCATTCCAAAGTCGAATAACTGCTTCGCTACTTCCACTGGCGACGATCATACTATCTGGACTGAATGCAATAGCAAATACCCAAAAATTGTTTGCGCTCCAGGATAAACGTTGCCGACCTTCTTCAAGGCTCCAAAGGCGAATCTCACTGTCATCCCCACCGGTCAACAAAAATTTTCCGTCCGGGCTGAAAGCTACAGAGTAAACGCCACCCATTACTTCAGCAAAAACAGACTTTTCTAGATCCGCATAGGAAAAGTTAGTGTTATGTAAACGTATCTTCTTTAAATAGGCCTGCCAAATGGTCATATAGGAGAAATCAAGATTACTCAAATCAGTTTTGAGTTCACCCAATAAATTAATGATATTCCCCCCGATATAGCCAGGTTCTAAAGGAGATTCTTCCTGAATTCGGGTTTTGATTTCAGTTAGGTGATATTCTACATTCTTCTTATTAATTAATTTCCTATTCAACTCTCTCAGGATCGGTTTCAGGATGAGTTTGGTTTGAGTCTCTCTAATAAAATCTTTAGCCTGAGCCTTGATGAGCGGGTATTTTCTGAAGAGATCTACTTCCCCATGAATAATCTCATGAAGAATCTGTTCAATAAATTGTTCAGTAGCATACTCAAGAACTACGGGTTGCAAAGTAAAAAGACTACCTGCTTTCTCTAATAAGGAACTGCGCCCTAGAGATTCTAGAGCTTCAACAAATTTTGAAATAGAGATGGGGATGACCATATCCCCACGAATAGTAGTCAATGAGACAGGTTCACGCTCAATCGCGAGCCAATAAATAATTTCTTTTTCTAAATCGGACAAATGACGAAACTGCTGGTCAAGCAAATCACGGATATCACCAAAAACTCCTGCTTCCTGCTGCAAAAATTCAGCAATATCACTATTAAATAATTCTTGGGCTGTGGTCGAAATGATCTTTAAGGCCAGTGGGTTTCCGGCATATCTCCTGATTAGCTCTTGCCAGTCTTGGTCCTGAGCAAGAAAAGATCCTTTATTGCTGAATATTTCCTTTACTGCTGCTTCTTGCAACCCTGAGAGAGGAAAAGAACGAGTCGGCAGATGGTCTCCTTCTAACCATGCCAAATCCCTGGGTTTCTCTCGACTGGTAAGGAGCACGCAGCTTTGATGCGAAGCTTCTCCCAAGGCTCTAAAAAAGTTGTTATAGAGTCCTCCTTCAGTAAGCAGAATAGATTCAACGTTATCTAGGACCAATAGACACCGGGAGAGACGTAGGGATTCGATCAGCCGGGAAATTTTACTATCCAGACTTGCAGCCCGGTCTGCTTGCAGCAACGCTTCGCTATCGAGTTCTTGATGGCCCGATAGAAATTGCAAGAGATCACTTAAGAGGTCCTGTATATGGGGTGCGTTCCTTAGTGAGCGCCAGATCAGTCGATCGAAACTATCTTGGATGTTTTCTGCAACTTTAATGGCTAGAGAGGTTTTGCCAATGCCTCCCATCCCCATCAAGGTGACCAGACGACAACGCTCGTGCACTATCCACTGTTCAAGAAGGGCTTGCTCTTGGGTCCTTCCATAGAAGAGTGAGACATCGGCGGCTTCTCCCCAATCCGTAAGAACGGTTCTTTGCTGCTCGTTCTGCGTTGCTTCAAGGGCTGCTTCAGGTGATGGTGTAGGAAGATGCCTCTGTTGATATCGCCTAAGAGCCGATTGGATGTTACTTTTAGACACTTTCTCGTCTAAAGCTTTAGAAAGTAGTTGCCAGAGTTGGTAGCCAACATACTTTATGTACTCTGAATCGTAGCTAGAAGTTTCAGCAATCTCTGCGTAGCCCCTTCCCTCCCACGTCTGGCGGAATACCAGCTCCTGGGTGTCATTTAGACGCTTGGGAGCAAGAACTTCTTGGATAAGAATTAAGGCTTCATCAGCTTTCATTGGTCTTGCGCGTTTCAGGATAGAACATTTAGATTATGACCTTTTATAACTTTTCGGGGCTTTTTAAGCTCCCCTCGGATTTTTTTGGTCTAAACACCTGACTTTTTCTTACAGGCACGAAGCTTCCAAATCATTAGTATTGCAAGCATGGCATTCATTAATTTTGCATCGGAATAACTTTACAAAGATAGGTATGTATTTATGAATACCAATGTAGGCAGCCTAAAACTTATTCTTGAAAAACTTTATGAAGGGCGTCCACTCTGTTCCTATACCCCAGGTAAGAGGATTCCTCTTTTTCTAGATGAAGTCTGTATCATCTATCGCGGGATTATCCGCACTCAGACCCTCCAGCCTGGAGGAGAGGAGTCGATTTTGGGGTTGGTCGGCCCGATGATGCCTGTGGCGCGCAAATTGACGCTGCTGAGCTTTTACGAAGTTTATGCTCTAACCCATGTAGACCTTTTGCGTCTGAAATGGGAGGAAATCGAAAATTCTGAAGTTCTGACACGGGAGCTAAACCGCTCTTTGATTAAGCGCCTCCACCATACGGAAGTGATGCTTGCCCTACTCAGCAAACGGCAAACGAGTGAGCGTTTGATTGGATTCATGGCTTTCTTGGCGCAGGAATATGGAAAAAACACGTCACAGGGCATTCGCATTGAAGTTCAAATGACCCATCAGCAAATCGCAGATGCGATCTGTACTACACGTGTCACCATTACTCGTTTATTGGGAGTACTCAGAAAAGCTTCTTTGATTAGGATTGGGCACGACCGACACATTTATGTCATGGACGAATTAGCCAGCAACTATGACCTTGATTTTTCCAAAATGGTCTGATAGCCCCTTTCTAAGGAAGCCTATTTAAACTTTTTCCAATCTTGATTAAAGATTGAGGTTCCAGGAAATGCTATGGGATTGCCACTGTCTTTAATCTGTTTTTGCAGCGCTTCCAGAGCCTTACTATCCCCCACATTTTTAACCAACTCATAGGGAAATATTCCCCGTTTGAGGGCAAAATCAGCGGTGTGTCCTCCCGCGACGCCAATAGACCACTCCACAGGATGGACACGGTAGGACCCATTGCTGATGTGGGTGGTTGCGATGTTTTTAGAAACTACCAACAAATTCTCTACTTTCTGAGGAATCAGGGCTCTCAACGGTACTTGGAAAGGATAGGTAACCGAGGGAGCTTGTTCTGCTTCATAGGGTGACAAACTGGTATCTGGCTTGATGCACTCATGAAAATCAATGGGATAGTGACCAATGCCCACGCTGTCATAAAAAATATAGGCTCTTTGGCGGTTTTCATCGGTGGGCCGTTGGCTGATGTCCGTTTCGTAAATGCTGAATCCTCGGGGATAACTGATCGAGGGTCTACCGATAATCCTGCGTCCTTCCCGAATATAGGGATAGCGAGAAAGACCATGAAGGGTGCCCATGGGACTGGCTGCCCCTTTGAGAAAGCGATAATTCAGGTAGAGGTCTTTCTGATATTGAGGATTCAGTTTCTGGAGTTCTGGGTCTGAGCGACCGTTTTGGAGCCAATAGAAATAGCCCAAAGCATGATCTTCCCCCTTTTTAAGGGCTGCGGTTCGTAATCCTCCTCGCCAATCTTGGAGCTGCCCAGATTCTTCCAGTTGCTGTTGGGTTAGGACTAAGTTGTCATCGGGCGTACCTAGCTTCCAGTCATTACCCCGGTCCCAATTTTGGAGGGTTTGATCGCCGATACTAATGGCATCGAACTTTGTCCCTGGGAGTTTGCCCTTGATCCGGCGATAGGTAAATATTTTTGCAAAATCAAAAACAGGTTTCTCGTAGCTGTAGTAACCTGCACTTAAAGCAGAGTCATAGCCTTCCGGCTGGATCGGATTGGTCTCAGGAGTGTCAACCGCTTCCATGATGAAGGTGTAGGTAAAGCCTTGGGTGCAGTAGGGATCGGTCCCTTCGGAACTAGCCGCTGGTTCCCAACGATTCCCTAAATCTGTTCCCAGTGCGTAGGGGACTCCCGCTAAAGGCAAAAGTTCTCCTGTCTCTGTCGCATCCAACACCATCCAAGCTAGTCTTTCCTTTTGCCGCTCTGCCGGTGGCGTAAAACGAATGACCTGTTTATCAAACTTGGCTGAGGGTTGAGCGCTGTACCAGTCCTCTAGGGTATTAGAGAGGGGGAGGTCGTTGGGTTGAGCTTTAGGGATATGTTTAATCGCTTCTATGCTCTGGATTTGTGCCCCTTCCACCTGCACACTCTTGACCACCGTATTCGGAAATAATTGCAGAGGTGGCGGCTTACCTGGTGCCTGTGCTTTGAGGTAAGGTTCCAACATCTCCATCAAAATTTGATGTCCATCATTAGGGGAGAAACAACTATCGGAGACCCAGCATTTGCCAGGGTTTAAAGTCCCATAAAAGTTGGCAATACGTTGGCGAAACTCTAAATAAGTTTTGGGAAACAGGCTGATATCTCGTTGAGAAGGCCGCTCGTCTAAGGCTGAAACACCTTGTTGGGTAATTTGTCCACCGACCCAATCGGTGATTTCTGTCATGCAGACCCGCTGGCCTTGTTTTAGGCTTTCTAAGGCTGCCGAGAGACCGCCGAGACCGCCTCCAGCGATCATCACATCACAAGAAACAGTTTGAGGCTCAGCCTGCACTGGTACGCTGAATGCAGCTAAAATCACCCAACTGCTTAAACTAAGAGCTAGGACACGTGTATTCATAGACATTGATTTTGACACATTCCGCTAAAGCTCGCTTGTGGGCTTTATGCTCAATTCCGCAAAGGCTGCAGGTGCAGGACTCAGGCGATTCTGCGCTTAAAGGGCAAGGGCTTCGGCGAAATGATAGTTCTACTAGGAGATAGCCGCATGGGCGGGGACAGAAATAGCATCAAGTCCACGCTCACCGGTGCGGATGCGGACAACTTCTGAAATCGGAGAGACAAAAATCTTCCCGTCTCCGATAGCGCCTGTGCGGGCTGTCCGTGCTATCAAATTGACTACCTCGTCCGTCATCTTGGTCGGTACGATCGTTTCAACGCGCAGTTTGGTTAGGAATTCCACCGTATACTTGGCGCCTCGATAGGAGACCTGGTGACCTTTCTGACGACCAAATCCCTCTACCACGGTGACCGTCATACCCTCAACGCCTGCCTTTACCAAAGCATTTTTTACCGCAGTTAATTGACCAGGTTGAATTATCGCTTCGACTTTATTCATAATTTCCGTATTATTTGCTACCGAATTATATTCTATTTTGCCCATTGGCGTGGGGGACATAACGAAGGTTACAAAAATATGCTGATTTGAAGGAACCTGAATTTTCTAACATTTTCTTCTCCGGACTACCAGAGAATAGGCTCAAGGTCCTGGAAAAGTGCTCCCGTAGACTCATCATCGGGCAGGGTTGCAAGCCAAACCATAGTGTCTACGAATCCTCCTTGTATCTTTATAGAGGCCTTGACCCCACGCTATTGATTTTGCGCCTCTGCGACAGGGGTACGCAGGTAGGCTATGGCCTCTGCACACCAATTGATCTGTCCTTGTTCATAGTGAAGACCGCTAAGCAGGGTAAGGTAGTGAAATTTTAAGGCTTGAGGGAGGGCTTCAGGATGTTGAAAATACCGTTGCCGGATGGTTTGGTAGGTGGCTAGACGCTCCTGATGGGCCTGATGGTGCTGCTCCAAGTGTTTTATGATTACTAGGGGAGGGACGTAATGACCTGCGTAGATTTTGACCAAGAGCTCTTCTTTGATAGGCGTTAGCTCAGAAGGTCGACTAATCCAATCCATCAGCTCCTTGCGCCCCGTTTCCGTCATCCTATAAAGTTTTTTATCAGGTTTTCCTGTCTGAGCCACGGTTTCGTAGCTAATCCATCCGAGGGATTCCAGCTTGGTGAGCTCTCGATAAATTTGCTGATGACTGGCATTCCAGAAAAAACCAACGGAACCATCGAAGTTTTTTGCGAGGTCGTAACCACTGTAGGAACGATCCGAGAGGAAGGACAGAATGGCGTGTGCTAGAGACATAGAAAAAACTATTGACGTATGCAATAAGTTGAATATACTCTATAGGAGTAATGCAATTAGTTGCATATTAAATATTCCTGCACATGGTCTGACAACAAGGAGCACGTTATGACTACAACCTCATCCCCGACTTCAACAAAAACTTGGGCAAGAGCTATGGCTAAGCCTGCTATAGAGTTCGCCCTGACTCCCCTATCGATCTTGTCGGGAGCTATCCCTGCGGGGCTAAGAGGCTCGCTCTATCGCAACGGGCCCGCTCGATTGGAGCGTGGAGGACAGTGGGTAGGCCATTGGTTCGATGGGGATGGAGCCATCCTCGGAATTCATCTCACCGAGCGTGGAGCATCAGGAGTCTACCGCTACGTGCAGACCGAAGGATACCAAGCGGAGGAAGCGGCAGGGAGATTTCTGTTTAGTGGCTACGGCATGTTGCCCCCCGGACCTGTTTGGGAACGGTTTAGCAAGGGGAGCAAGAATGCAGCCAACACTTCGGTCATCGCCCTGCCCGAAAAGCTGTTGGCCCTTTGGGAAGGAGGACAACCCCATGGTCTAGACCTGCAGACCTTAGAAACTTTCGGTTTGGAAGATCTAGGAGCACTCACGGGAGGTCTACCCTACTCGGCTCACCCCAAGCGCGATCCCCAGACCGGAGAAATTTTTAACTTTGGGATCCTCCCTGGGAAAAATGCCGTCCTAAAGCTCTACCGAAGTGATGCCTCCGGCAAGATTGTGCAGCAAGGCAGCCTCGAATTGGAAGGGGTGCCGATGATCCATGATTTTGTCTTAGCGGGCCCGTACTTGGTCTTTCTTATCCCTCCCGTGCGCATGAGTCCTCTGCCCGTACTGGCCCGTCTGAAGAGTTTTAGTGATGCGCTTGCCTGGCAACCTGAACAAGGAACTCAGATTCTAGTCTTTGACCGTAACACCCTCGCTCTTGTCAGTCGAGGCGAAGCAGAACCCTGGTATCAGTGGCATTTTGGCAATGGCTATCAAGAAGCGGATGGCTCTCTGGTCATCGACTTTATTCGCTATGAGGATTTCCAAACCAATCAATTCTTGAAGGAAGTGGCAGCAGGCATCACCCAAACCGAAGCGAAGGGAACACTCTGGCAACTCCGCCTGGACCCAAAAACAGGGAAAGTTCAGCAGATCCAAGAAGTCTGTGCGCGCACGGGTGAGTTCCCCTCCGTTCATCCCCGTGAAGTAGGACGCCCTTCGCGTTATACCTACCTGTCGATTCGACAGTCGGGGACGAGTATTAGCCAGGAATTATTTGATGCCATCGGACGCTTCGACTATCAAACTGGTACGTTGACCGAGGCTAACCTGGGAGACCATCGTTATCCGATGGAACCCATTTATGCTCCTGATCTTCGCAACCCCGATCAAGGCTGGATTCTCACGGTGGTGTTTGACGGTAGTAGCCAGAGCAGCGAAGTCTGGATCTTCGACAGCGCGCACTTGGATGAACAGCCCATTTGTCGTATGGCCTTACCGACGGTGATCCCTTTTGGGTTTCACGGCACCTGGAATCCGGCCAAGCCATAATTCCATAATTGAAATATTCTGGCTAAACCCGCTCTGGGAGAGGCGATAGGCGGCTATTCTAGTTCAGCAGCTAGTTCAGCCGTCTGAAAAACTAGAGGACTTGAAGACTGTATGGGCCAGCAGGAATCATAATGGTTAATTAGAATGCACGTGAAATCCTACGATGAATAATGCTTTTACATCCTTTGGGACGGGAGTTTCTCCTTCTCTCGGAGACACTCAATCGTCTCCAATAGCTGACTTTTTTCAAGAAACGACCGCCCTTACCCGTCGTTGGTTTATCCAACTTAAGCGTCGGCCTACGACCCTGATTGCAGGGATTGTCCAACCGCTGGTCTTTTTGATTCTCTTCGGAGCCCTTTTCCAAGGAGCACCCAGAGGGACCTTCATTCCTGGAGAAAGTTACCTCCAGTTTTTGGCGGCAGGCATTATCGTCTTTACCGCTTTTGGCGGTGCGCTGAATTCCGGGGTGGCGATCATCTTTGACCGGGAGTTTGGTTTTTTGAACCGGATTCTCGTTGCACCACTGACCACCCGCTTCGCTATCGTGCTGGCTTCAGCGATTTTCATTATTTTCCTGAGTCTGGTGCAAACCGCAGCCGTTTTAGTACTGAGTCTTATCCTGGGCGCCAAGTTTGCCGCAGGGATTGGAGGACTCTTTGTCCTAACGTTGGCGATTAGCCTCTTGGTCTTGGGCTTTACGGCCTTGAGCCTCGGCTTAGCCTTCGGCATGCCCGGTCACGTAGAAATGTTGGCCCTGATCTTTGTGGTCAATTTGCCTCTACTTTTTGCCAGCACAGCCCTCGCCCCGATCACCTTTATGCCCTCTTGGTTGCAGGTCATTGTCAGCCTCAATCCGCTCACCCATGCGATTGAGCCCGTCCGCTATCTCTACACCCATAGCGATTGGAACTGGACCACCACGATGTTCCAGGCCCCTTGGGGAGCGATGTCTCTGGAAGCTTGTTTATTGGCATTGTTGATTTTTGATTTGGTCGCTGTCGGTCTCTCGGGTCTCTTGATTAAAAAGGCCTTAGGCTAGTTCAGCTAGACCAATAAAATTTACGCCTTCTGCTGTGGGTTGAAAACGATAGGGTAATATTTTTACCCCTGCAGCTAGGGCTTGCCAGAATAATTTTCCATAGCGGGGATCGGCTTGTTCTCCCGGTGCGAAACGTTCGCAGTCTGGCCGATTGATAAAAAATAGGAGGATAGCTTCCTGACCGGATTGCGCTACTTCGATCAGTTCCTCCAAGTGTTTCTGGCCTCTAGTAGTCACGGTATCAGGGAATAAAGCGGTCCGTGGATCGCGTTTCCCATCGGTCCAGGTAGTATTTTTAATTTCTACATATACGTGTTGATTATCAGCTCGGGTTAATCGATAGTCTATCCGGCTCTTTTGAGAACCATAGGGAACTTCTCTTTCAATCTTGATATAGTCTCCCAGCTCAGAAAATAGTCGTTTTTCCAAACCAGAGCCAATGATTTTATTGGGTAAGTTGGTATTGATGCCTACCCAGATTCCATCCACTTGAATCAGTTCCCAGGTGTAGGCGAGTTTGCGGTTGGGATTATCAGATTCAGAGAGCAATACGGGGGCCCCTAGTGTACATACTCCTGTCATCGGCCCTGTATTTGGACAGTGAGCTGTAACCATGGAACCATCGGCCAATTCCACCTCTGCAAAAAAGCGCTTATACCGCTTGACCAAACGTCCTTCACGAAGAGGAGGGAAAAAATAGAGCGGAATAGAAAGCATTAGTTTTTCTTTTCAAAAGCCTCATAGGCTTCCACAATCCGCATCACGAGAGGATGACGAACCACATCATTGCTATCAAACATACAGAAAGAAATGCCTTGCACGTTACTGAGAATCTGACGGGCTACTGCTAACCCAGAGGGTCTACCGACTAAGTCCGTTTGGGTGAGATCGCCATTGACCACCATTTTGGAACCAAAGCCCAGACGGGTCAGGACCATTTTCATCTGCTCGGGGGTGGCATTTTGGGCTTCGTCCAAAATTACAAAGGCCCGATTCAGGGTGCGACCGCGCATATAGGCTAAGGGAGCTACTTCTACCACACCTCGTTCCATCAATTTGGGCAGTTGTTCGGGGTCAATGAACTCATAGAGTGCGTCGTATAGGGGCCGCAGATAGGGATTTACCTTTGCTTGTAAATCTCCAGGCAAAAAGCCTAGCTTCTCTCCCGCTTCTACCGCCGGTCGGGTAAGGATAATCCGTTCTACGCGCTCTTCTTTCAGCGCTCTAAACGCTTGTACGGCTGCCAGATAAGTCTTTCCAGTTCCCGCCGGTCCCAGACCAAAGGTCAAATCATCCTTGAGAATCGACTGGACATAGCGCCACTGCTTGAGGGTGCGCGCTCGAATCATGTCTCCCCGGCGGTTATGAGCTAGGGGTGTTCGCAGCATCGTCAAAAATTCTTCTTGGCGTCCAGTGAGAATAGCTTCTTTGGCACTCAGCAATTCAGGACGACCGACGGAACCACCCTCTTTCCAGAGATCACGGAGAAGATAGATTATTTCTTCTGCCAGGGCTTGAGCTTCTTCACTGCCTGACAAAATCAGCTCTAAACCCCGCAGGGTTACTTGAACGTCTGTTTCCTTCCGCAGAATCACTAGGTTCTCTTGACCAACCCCGGAGAGAGTGACCGCACTTAGGGTACTAGGCAACGTTAAGGTTTTGGTCATAAAGATTAGCTTATCCCCCACTCACCGGAGGGATAAACACAATTTCATCTCCAGCTTGGATGATGGTTTGGGGGTCAACAAATGCTTGATTGACCCCGTAGCGAGTCTGGTCCTGCCAACGCGATAGTTGGGGTTTCCGTTGAATGAGAAGCTGCTGCACCTGTTGCACCGTAGTACCCACAGGAATCGACAGAGCCAGTTCACTTTGTTCAAAGGCTTCACGGTAGGCGGCGAACAGCCTAACAGTAACGTTCATCGGAACCGCCATCGCCTAGGCCGGATCTTTAGGAGCCTCGGGCAAGGATTTAGGAGCTTCCGTGGCCGGCAATATTCCCATAGAGGCTTTGAGGGCTGCCAAATCGTCTTCAACCCCTCCAGCTTGCAGGGATTTGAATTTGTCTTCCAGATTATCCGTAGACAGCTCACCAATCGCCGCAGAACGAGCTTCCAGATCCGAGACCTTTTGCTCCATCCGCTCAAAAGTTCCATAGGATGAACTGGTACTCACCCGTCCCAGCACTTCATTGATCTGTTCAGAAGCTTTGGCAGAACGGGCACGAGCCACTAGGAGGTCTTTTTTCGCCTTCGCTTCAGATAGTTTGCCTTCTAAGGCTGTCAGGTTTTGACGAAGTTTTTGAACCTGTTCTTTTTGGGTTTGCAATTGGGTATCTAGCCCAATCGCCGTTTCGGCATAGCCTTTCTTGCGGGTCAAAGCTTCACGAGCTAAATCTTCTTCGTTCTTAGATAGGGCCAAAGCTGCTCGTTGTTGCCACTGGTCAGCCTGGGCTCTATTCTGAGCCAGTTGTTGCTCAACGCGTTTTTCAGCAGCAATCGATTGGGCTACGGCCTGCCGCAGGGAAACCAAATCTTCTTGCATATCATCAACGCTTTGTTCGAGCATCTTCTCTGGATCTTCAGCACCAGATACTAAGGAATTGAGATTCGATTTGATAACAGTGCCGATGCGGTCAAACAGTCCCATAGCTTGCTCCTGTAGTCAGAAAATGAATGACTTTTGTTCTACAACAAGCTTACTCTCTCGAACCTACCATTGCCCAGCCTCTATTATGAAGAACTCACCACGGCGACCGGACAGGTGGCTTGATTCAAGATGCCATCTACCCGATGTCCAAAGAAAGCCCGACCACTGATTGGTCTCAGGTTGCTGCCCATCACAATCAGGTCGTAGCCATCTTGATTGGCTAAACGGATGATTTCTGCTTCTGGGGAGACCCCTTCCAGCAGAAGCGTTTCCACCTCAGCTCCTAGTTTGCGGGCAAGATCTGCTTGGTGGTCTACGATTTGCTGACCGATTTCCTTCATCGGGTCTATGTTGCGACGGTCCATCAGGACGTTATCTACTTTGGGTCTGCTAATCACATGGACCACGGTCAGGAGCGCATTCACGCTAGCGGCAATCACGGCTGCAATTTCAACAGCATGCTTGCTATATTCCGTTCCTACGGTGGGAACCAAGATGCGACGCAGGGATTGGGTTTCTACAAGATTGCAAAAGTCTCCCATCGGAAGATGTGACTTAACAATCAACATCGCACAGGGCGCATCCTGGACTACACGGTCCACGAGGTTACTAAAGAGGGCTTCGCTGGCATAATTCCACACTTCCATCTTTTTCTGGGCTTCCGTGGCTCCCATCACGACCAAGTCATAGCCTTTGGCTGCTTCTGCCAAAATTATGTCAGCGGCATTTTTGCCAGCCTCCACTCGTACTTCGGGGTCTGGTCCTTCGATGAGCTTGAGTTCTTCGCGGATATTTTCGATAGCGACTTGGGCGCCAGCTTCATTCATCGGATCTGATTTTTTGTCCCAAAACTTCCATCTTGGCGTTTGCACTGCCTGAGCGGTGGCATAGAGTGCTGTTACCTGAATAGGCTGCTGGCGGCTGAGATGACCCACCAATTGGGCAGCCAATTGGACATTGGTCCCTCCTCTGGAAGGTAACAGCACTCGGTTAATAGAACGCACAAAGCTGGTCGCTGCAATTTTCTCCCGCTCTAGACGTTCCGCTTCTTCCTTTCCAATCTCTACATGGCTCAAGGACCACCGCAAGAGGGGTGGTGCCATCAGGGATGTGACGATGGCTACCATCACAATGATGGAATACATCTCCAAATTCAGAACGCCTAGACCCAAACCGACGGTAGCAACGATAATCTCCATAGCCCCGCGTGCATTCATGCCAGAGCCCATGGC
>CASBPW010000110.1 GCA_949127685.1 Candidatus Sivonenia alaskensis PMM_0068
AAAGTAGATTCAGTGATGCCCGAGTCCAGTGTTTTGAATAGCATCTCTGTGTACTTTGCAAAAAAGTAATTTTTCATAAGGGGACAATAAGAGATAGAGAAAAGAAAAAATGTGGTTTCAAGTAAAGTCAATTGAAATATAGGAGAACGGACAAGTAATGCCAATAAATGACGATGTCAAAATGGGGAATAACGTTAAAATTTTCCATCCCGATTTGGTTAATCTTTACGGTTGCACGATCGGTGAGGATACTAAGATTGGGGCTTTTGTAGAGATTCAGAAAAACGTCACGGTAGGGAGTCGGTGTAAAATTTCATCGCACAGCTTTCTCTGTGAGGGCGTGCTGATTGAAGATGAAGTGTTCGTCGGTCACGGTGTTATGTTCACCAATGACCTTTACCCGCGTGCAACCAATGAAGATGGCAGTTTGCAAACTGAAGCTGACTGGCATCCGATAAAAACTCACGTAAAATACCATGCCTCCATCGGTAGCAATGTAACTATTCTGGCTGGAGTCACGATTGGTAAAAAAGCTCTAGTTGGAGCAGGAGCTGTTGTAACCTCTGATGTTCCTGATTTCGCAATTGTGGCTGGGGTACCAGCTCGTTTCATCGGTGATGTTCGTAACGATAAAAATTTAAAAATTGACAGCCAACAACTAGCTGTTAATACCTAACTTAAATTATTTTAATGGATGGAAAATCATGGGAAATGTTATCAATATTGGTGTAATTGGCTATGGGTACTGGGGGCCTAATCTGGTAAGGAATTTTTCGGAACTCCCTGGTGCACAGGTGAGAATGGTCAGTGATTTTAAACCAGAGCTACTGGCAAAAGTACAGGCTCGCTATCCAAGCATTCAAGTCACAACAGATTGTCGAGATATATTTGCAGATCCCAAGATTGATGCTGTGGCGATCGCTACTCCTGTTTCCACTCACTTTGATCTAGCTTTAGCAGCATTGAAGGCTGGTAAGCACGTAATGGTAGAAAAGCCGATGACGGTCACGAGTGAGCAGGCGCTGCGACTTATGGAGGAGGCAGAGCGTCGTGACCTGGTGTTGATGGTGGATCACACTTTTGTCTACACCGGTGCAGTCCGTAAAATGCGGGAGTTAGTAGCCAACAATGGGTTGGGTGATATCTATTACTATGATTCGGTGCGTGTTAACTTAGGCCTGTTTCAGCATGATGTCAATGTGCTCTGGGATCTGGCCGTACACGACCTTTCCATTATGGATTACATATTGCAAGCGAAGCCTCGTGCAGTCTCTGCTACAGGGGTAAGTCACATCCCAGGGAAACCAGAAAATATCGCTTACTTAACGTTGTTTTTTGATAGCAACTTAATCGCTCACCTTCATGCCAATTGGCTGGCGCCTGTAAAAGTGCGTCGAACCCTGATAAGTGGCAGCCAAAAGATGATTGTCTATGACGACTTGGAAGTTAGTGAGAAAGTAAAAATTTACGACAAAGGGATTACGCTTAATGGTGATACCGAAAAAGTCTACGAAATGCTTATTGGGTACCGTACTGGCGATATGTGGGCACCGAAGTTGGAGATGACGGAAGCACTACGAACCGAAGGATTGCATTTCCTTCGTTGCATTGAACAAGGCGAACGGCCTATAACTGACGGGGAAGCTGGACTGCGGGTAGTGAAAATTCTTGAAGCTGCCACAAAATCGATGAAAGAGCAGGGTCGATTAGTTGAACTAGACCTAGCGGGGGTAATTGCGTGATTCCATTTGTAGATCTGAAGGCTCAATACATCAGTATTAAAGACGAAGTAGACGCCGCTGTTGCCGGAGTGCTGGAGAGTACCCAGTTCATCTTGGGAAATGAAGTAAAAGCCTTCGAAGAGGAGTTTGCACATTATTGTGGTGCTGATTATGGTATCGCTGTCAACACGGGAACCAGTGCCCTACATCTGGCACTACTGGCGAATGGGATTGGTCCTGGCGACGAAGTCATAACCGTATCTTTTACTTTTGTTGCCACGGTGGCTGCGATTGGTTACACAGGAGCCACCCCTGTTTTCGTAGATATTGATCCGGTTTCATACACCCTTGATGTCGCACAAATTGAAAAGGCCATCACCGAACGTACCAAAGCCATTCTGCCTGTGCACTTATATGGTCAACCAGCAGACATGGAGCCCATTATGGAGATTGCTCGCCGTTATGGTCTGGCCGTCATTGAGGATGCTGCGCAAGCTCATAGAGCCGAGTACAAGGGGCGTCGGGTGGGTAGTATCGGTGATTTAGGGTGTTTCAGCTTTTACCCCGGTAAAAACTTAGGTGCTTATGGTGAGGGAGGCATGGTGGTCACCAATAATCCGGAACATGCCCGTACTCTCCAGATGTTGCGTGACTGGGGACAAGAGCGAAGGTACCACCATGTTCTGAAAGGGTACAACTACCGAATGGATGGTTTACAAGGAGCGATTTTGCGGGTTAAGTTGCGCCACTTGGATGCATGGACTGATGCCCGAAGAGCAAATGCGGAACGGTACGATGCTCTCTTGGCAGACTCTGGAATTAAAACTCCGACCGTCATGCCCTATAGTCATCATGTTTACCATATTTATGCTGTGCAAGCGGAGCAGCGGGATCTGCTACAGCAGAAGCTCAATGAGCAGGGTATCCAAACAGGTATCCACTATCCAATTCCCGTCCATTTGCAAGCAGCGTATTCCGGATTGGGATATAAGCTAGGTGATTTTCCTCATTCTGAACGGGCTGCCGGCAGGGTACTTTCCCTCCCTATGCATGCCGACCTCACCTCAGCACAGATTAATACAGTTGCTGAGAGTCTTCAGAGTATTCTTCAGGGCACAGGGATTTGATGACGATGACTAACCTCCGTCCTGGTTTAAACCCCCATCGCCTTGTCTCCTTAATGCGTCAGGCAATTCTGCGCTGCGATCTCCAACTCCAAAAAACCATTGTACTTACAGAAGCAGCGACTGGAGCCTATGCGGTCACCCCTGTATTGGCAGCTATGGCAGGAGCTGAAAAGGTATTTGCGCTTACCCGGAGCAGTCCCTATGGAAAGGTAGAAGAGGTGACAGAGCAGACCCAGCGACTAGCGGAGCTCGCAGGCGTAGGGGAACGTATCGAATTTGTCACGCAGAAGTCGCCTGAGCTTTTCGCCCAGGCCGATATCATCACCAACAGTGGACACGTCCGTCCTATTGATTCAGCCATGATTGGGTGGATGAAGTCTACAGCTGTCATTGGGCTCATGTATGAGGCCTGGGAGTTTAGACCGGAAGATGTGGATCTAACCGCCTGTCGTCAGAGGGGGATCGAGGTTGTAGGGGTGAATGAGCATCATCCGGCTGTGGACGTATTCTCCTTTCTGGGAATTATGGCGGTCAAACTTTTGTTGGATTCAGGAGTGGCTGTTTATACAAGCGATGTTTTGTTGTTGTGCGATAACCC
>CASBPW010000111.1 GCA_949127685.1 Candidatus Sivonenia alaskensis PMM_0068
GTTCAGGGCTGGGACCAATTTTTCAGAGGGCAACTGTTTAGTCTCCAGATTTATGAAAATACTGATAATGAATGCAGGCTCTAGCAGCCAAAAGAGTTGTCTCTACGAGATAACAGGTGATCGTCTTCCCCAGGAACCTCCAGAACCGCTCTGGGAAGCTTCCGTAGATTGGACGAACCGTCAGGGCTTTCCCGAAATCAAAGTCAAAACATGGACCAGGGAAGTCTTGAAGGAAGAAATTCCGACTCAATCTCGGCCCCAAGTCATCACTCACCTATTGGAAACTCTCTGGCAAGGTAAAACTGCTGTCCTTGAGCATCTAGCGGAGATTAACGCAGTTGGGCATCGGGTGGTGCATGGCGGGCAGAAATATAGCGAAACGATCAAGGTGACGGCTGAAGTGAAAGCTGAGATTGCCCGTCTCTCTGCCCTGGCTCCGGTTCATAACCCTGCCAACCTGGAAGGCATTGAAGCCGTCGAGAGCATTTTAGGAACTGATGTGCCGCAGTTTGCCATGTTCGACACCGCCTTTCATACTCATCTACCGGATGCTGCCGCGATCTATCCCGGTCCATATAATTGGGTGGAGCAGGGCATTCGCCGCTACGGCTTTCATGGTATCAGCCACCAATACTGCGCCCAACGTGCCGCTCAACTTTTGAACAGGGACTTGCAAAACCTGCAGCTGATAATCTGCCATTTGGGGAATGGTTGCTCTCTCTCGGCGGTCCTCAATGGACTCTGCATTGATACCACGATGGGATTTACGCCCCTGGATGGCTTAATGATGGGGTCTCGCTCTGGCTCTGTGGATCCGGGCATTTTGATTCATCTGATCAGGCAGGAGGGATACACCGCTGATCAGTTAGATCAAGAACTCAATCAAGAGTCTGGACTGAAAGGGATTTCAGGGGTATCGGCAGATTTACGACAGGTGATGGCGGCGATCGAAGTAGGCAACGCTCGGGCAAAGCTGGCAATGGAGGTCTACATCCATCGGTTACGCTCTTGCATTGGTTCTATGCTTGCCAGCTTAGGGGGATTAGATGCTTTAGTGTTCACGGCTGGAGTCGGAGAAAATTCTGCGGTCGTCCGTTCCTTGACGTGTCAAGCATTTCAGTTTCTCGGACTAAAGCTGGATGAGCAGCATAACGAAAGCCGCCCCGTCGATCAAGATATTGCGACAGAAGATTCATTGGTGCGCGTTTTGGTAATTCATACCCAGGAAGATTGGGCAATCGCGCAAGCCTGCTACCGTTGTATCTCCGCGCAGTGAATCAAACTGATCTGCACCAGTAATTTAAGGCGGTTGATGTACCCTGACAAAAACGGACACTCCTGATGGCTAAAGTGACCTAATATAGCGGTTCCCGAACGAATGAAGTACATGAAAAGCCTTACTGTGTAGACCTTATAGGTGCCGTGCTGTACCTCACTCTAGTGAAAACCGCTATGATACCAAGTGAAATGGGGTTGAAGGCAGCAAGGTCTCAATAACTCTGGTCTGCTAGCTGAGCGGAGCCGAAGCCAGCCCATAAAATCGAAAACGATAAAAGAGGCTGTGCGGTCTGGGGAGAACCTTGATAGCCTGGATGTATGAAGATTCTCATCGTTGGTGCTGGTTTTGGAGGGCTCTTTACAGCCCTAGCTCTTTCTCAATATCCTTGGAAGGAAGAGCGTCCCCAAATTACTTTGGTGGACCGCGAAGACCGTTTTTTGTTTGTTCCCTTGCTCTATGAGCTGCTGACAGGTGAGCTCCAAACGTGGGAAATCGCCCCTCCGTTGGTAGAAGTTCTAGAGGGAACGGGAGTGGAATTTATTCAGGGAGAAGTCAAGGCGATTGACCCGGACCAGCAGGCCTGCATGTTGACTGATGGTCGGACCTTGGAAGGAGACTATCTAGTGGTCGCTATTGGTGGGCAGACTCCTAGCTTTGGCATCAAGGGTGTAACTGAATATGCCATTCCTTTTCGGACCTTGGCCCATGCCCATCGGGTAGAGCAGCGCTTGCGGGAATTGGAACAAAAAGAATATGTGCGGGTGGCGATTGTCGGTGCTGGAGCCAGCGGAGTAGAGCTGGCCTGTAAAATCGGAGATCGTCTTGGTTCCAAAGGTGTTATTTCTCTGCTCGACCGTGCTGATATTGTTTTGCCCAATTTTGATGAAAATCTCCGCAAACCAGCTATCAAAGCTCTGGAAGACCGGGATGTTCATCTGATGATGGAAAAAGTAATTGAAAAGATCACAGAAGAGGGCGTTGTTTATCGGAGTGTCGATGGAGAGGCAATGGAAACCTTGCCCGCCGGTTTGATCCTGTGGACGGTGGGAACCGCTGTGCCCGAACTGATCACACAATCATCTCTGGAAAAAGATGAACGAGGCTATATTCAAGTCACCTCGACGCTGCAATCTAGCAACTATCCCCGCGTTTTTGCCTTAGGAGACTTGGCAAGTTGTCCCCTGCCCGAAGGTAAAAAAGCGCCTTTAAGTGCCCAAGTGGCCTATCAACAAGCAGACTTTTGTGCCTGGAATCTCTGGGCGAGCATTCATAAGCGTCCTCTTTTAGAATTCCGCTATTTCGAGTTAGGAACGCTGATCAGTTTAGGCACTACGCAAGCAGCAGCCTCAATTCTGGGCTACGGCCTTTCCGGTCCTGTGGCTCATATCCTGCGGCGTCTAGTCTATCTGGGCCGGATGCCCAGCAGTAAGCATCAGTGGCAAGTTGGTGTCAACTGGTTGTCTGATGCTCTGGTGCGCAATTTGAGAACCTGGGCTAGTAGTTAGAACGAACAGATATTCGTGCTAAACATACTGATCTGGATCTTCTCCCAGTTGTCGTAATCTTTCTGCTAGGCGTTCAGCCCTCTGATTGGCCTGCTCTGCGCGTGAGCGTTCCTGTTCCAATGAATCTACTGTGCGCCGCAATTCTTCGGCAAGTTCTGTTGGCAGCAATAGCTTCTCGCCTGTATCTTCACGATAAAACCCAAGCACCTGGCCTCCCACCTGCACCCTTAGTTCCAAAGGTTCATCGCGGCCATCCGTAATCGGTACGTACAATTCTGTCTCTTCTCCTTCAACGCTGACGGGAGCCAGCCGATAGCCTTGGAGTTGGCCTTTCACCCATTCACCTTTGGGGTCAAAGAGCCAGTACTCTTTTACACCCATCTGTTCATAGAGAGATTTTTTGGTGACTTTATCTTGCTCTTGAGTACTGGCTGAAGTTATTTCAAAAACTACAGAAGGGGCTTGGCCCTCTTCCCACATCTTGTAGTTGTCTCGTCCACCGGGCGCAACATCATAGATAACCATCACGTCAGGAGCAACCCACATCTCGGGAAATCCTTCAGCATAGTAGAGAAACTGATTGGCGAGTACAGTAGCCTGCTGCCCTTCGAGATACTGCTTGAGCACTTCAAGCGTTGTGAGAATGGCATACAGATGGATAAAAGTTTCAGCCAAAGGCTCGTTGTCTGAGCTTGGGTAGATGATGGACTCGGCTGATTTTACCAAAGAAGTATGCATGGTAATGCCTCTTCGCTAGGGGGATAGAACGGAGCAGTTCTAGTCTAGCCTCATAGCTTAAGAGTAATACCTCGTCTTGCTCCGTGCATCCAAAAATCAATTCATTTTCTCGACGCTCTCTGCATTTATTGGAGGTCAAGTACAGCAGCCTGTTTTTTTGCAGCAGGCAGATGGTTCATCATGCTTATGCTTGGCGCAGGCTTCACTGCAATAGGTTTTCCCTTCCATGACATAGCTTTTGGTGATGTCTATTGTACAGGAGCAATGGATACAAGCACAGGGGACAAGAATAGTTTCTAGCATCAATACTCACCCAAAAGTAGATGTAATTACTATGACATATTCCAAAATTTATGGCTAAAAATAAGAACTATTTTCAATATATAAACAACGCTTATTCAGTTTCCAAAAAACTGTTCCAGCGCTGTGAAGCCCAATACACAAGCGGAGCCCAAAGTGCACTTACCAGCGCTGAAGCTAGGGCCACATCTTGGTGGTGGTTCCAAACCTGAATGATTTCTGAAGAAGATAGTAGGGCACGCTGTGAGGCTATGGTCGTTTCGTTGAGGATGGTCATGGTAAAGGTTAATAAAACTAACATGATGGCGTCTTCACGGAGTAGCCGCTGCTGGTAGAGCAAAGAGGTAAGTAGACCTACTAAGGCAAGTCCTAGACTATGCGTTGGAAAAGTTCCAGATTGCAAAGTGCCAAGCATGCCATCTTGCACCAAACCCATCAAGACTCCGGCAGAGGTTGCCTGAACAATAGGTCGTTTCAAACTCCAAACCACTACCCAGATCAGGCTCCAATCAGCATTGACTCCTACCAACTCCCAACCCGGCAAAGACCCCCATTGGGCCATAGAACAGATAAGAGCAGAACCAAAAGTCCCGGACCAGAAAATCGACTGCGACTTAGAGGGGATTTTTAGCATTTTTGTTGACTGGAGTAGGTTCCGGTTCGGGCTCAGGGTCTACTTTAGCTGCCGGTGGATAAATATTAACCCAGGCCAGGCCAGTGGTCGGAGCGTGAAATGCTATCTCTGCTTTAGGCGGTGGCTGGGTATCATCGTAGCTCAGTACCTTGCCGACGGGCAGGTTTGGCAGGAAGCGAGAACTCAAGCCAGACGTTGTCACTAAGTCTCCCCTCTTGATGGGGACTGTTTTGGTGAAAAATTCTACGACGCCCGTGCTATTTCCTGTCCCTTGGAGAACGCCAGCAATGCGGCCTCTATTAACCACTACACCCACCCGACTGTTTGCATCGGTCAGAAGGAGTACTCGGCTGGTATGGGGTGTTGTGCTCACCACCTGACCAACCAAACCACTGAATGCCATGACCATTGATTGCTCTTCAACCCCATCCGCACTGCCTCGGTTGAGGGTCATTTGTTGCCACCAATGGTCAGCACTGCGGCCAATCACCCGTGCAAGAATAGGCTTGCTCGGTATGTTTGGCTCCGCTTTGGCTAGGGTGCGGAGGGTTGCATTTTCCTCTTCCAAACTTTGGATTCTGCTCTCTAAGGCCTGTTGTTGCCCACGGGCGATCACCTCAGGGCTAGGACGGTCCAGGGTAAAGGGATAGGACACATAGTAAAAGGCTTCAGCGAGCCATCCAGAACGTTCCTGCCGCATCCAGAGCGCACCCACCAGAAGAACTAGTACAACCAAAATCTGGCTGCTAGAGCGGCTCCACCATTTGCGGAGCCCGTTTAAGTTATTCAGCATGGGTGTGACCTGCGAAAGTCGCCATAATATTAATTATGCCCTTTCGCATTAACTTCCTTTGAAGCTGCCACTGAGGACGCGCTCCAAACTCTTGAAGTTTTCTAAGACCTTACCCGTTCCGAGTACAACACAGTCTAAGGGATTATCAGCAATATGAACCATGATGCCGGTTTCGTGGCTAATCAGCGCATCGAGTCCTTTCATCAAAGCTCCACCTCCAGCCAGCATGATGCCTCGGTCAATGATGTCAGAGGCTAACTCTGGGGGAGTACGCTCCAAGGTCCGCTTAACGGCTTCCACAATGACGCCCAAAGGCTCGGCCATACTCTCCCGAATTTCTGGAGCAGCAATGGTAACGGTCCGGGGTAATCCAGAAAGTAGATGCAGACCCCGCACTTCCATCTTGGCCTCTTCACCGCCAGGATAGGCTGAACCAATACTGATTTTGATTTGTTCAGCCGTCCGTTCCCCGATGACCAGGTTGTGAACGCGCTTCATGAAGGAAGTGATGGAATCAGTGAGTTCATCCCCAGCGACCCGCACTGATTCAGAAAGCACAATCCCTTTGAGCGATAGCACCGCTACTTCCGTAGTACCCCCGCCAATATCCACAATCATGTTGCCGGTGGGTTCAGAAACGGGCAGACCTGCTCCAATCGCTGCTGCCACCGGTTCTTCGACCACGTAGACTTCCCGCGCCCCTGCCCGTGCCGCCGCTTCCATGACCGCACGCCGCTCAACGCCCGTTACGCCAGAGGGAATGCCAATGACGATGCGGGGGTTAATCAGATATCGGCCATCATGGACCCGATGAATAAAGTTTTGGAGCATGAGGGCTGCCATATCGAAGTCAGCAATGACTCCATCCCGCAGGGGGCGGACTGCCTTGATATTGCCAGGAGTACGTCCCAACATTCTCTGGGCTTCTTCCCCCACTGCTAGAAGCGTTTTAGTCGATTCATCTATGGCGACGACGGAGGATTCCGACAGTACGATGCCTTTCCCGGCTACATAAACCAGGGTATTAGCAGTACCTAAATCAATACCAATATCTCTCGAGAAACGATCAAGAAAAGCCACTCTTCCACCTTCTCAGATCAGGGCAAATTGTAACATAACGAACTAGCGTTCATATTTAAGGCGGATTTCAGTTAAGCACTGTAGGATTTTTTGTGAAAACCTTTTCAACTACTTTCCCGGGAGATCCCAGGGCACCGATAGCCTTTTCGTTGTGACTGACTAAAATTCCGCCAGCATTGCCTGTACGGAACTTAAGAGACTGTTTTGCACTCCAGTTGCGTTGTGCTCCTTTCGGAAGAACGCCCTGGAAAACAATCCGCCCATCGGCAGAGACACGCACCCAGGTGTCTGCTACCACTTGAACCGCCACTTGCACAGGCAGTTGGGCGGTCGGCACTGGAGTCACGGATGGAGGAGTAAGGATGGGTTGCGTCTGGGGGCCGGCTGGTTGAGTTGCAGGCGCATTGGCAACGACTTGATTAGGTGCGGGGGCCGGAGTAACGGTATTGTTTGGATCTCCTGCGCCCTTCATAATCTTTTCTAGGAGTGACGGTTCAGACTTGCCGGAAGCTTGAGCCGTTTCCGATGTAAAAGGCGCGCTTCTTTTGTTCCCCAAGGCAAAGAAGGTAGAAAGTCCCAGCACAGCGACAACTACCCCAACCGTATAGCCCAGCCAGTTGGTCCGCTTGGGAGCAGGCGGCATCAGGAGAGGACCGGAGTTGCCTTGTTTGCGGATCTCGGCCATGGGGAAATAGCGCTCCGCAATTCCGGCACTATCTAGACCCAGGAAGTCTGCATATTTTTTTAAGAATCCCCGAGCATAAACAGGTTCTGGTAGTTTATCCACGGTACCTTCCTCCAACGCTTGCAAATAGCGTCTTTGGACACGGGTTTTCGTGGCGACTTCGTCCAAAGAGAGGTCACGACGCTCACGGGCTTGGCGTAGCTGAGCACCAGGAGCCGCGTATGGAGAAGAACCAGAAGAAGGAGAAGAAAAAGACTCGTGGTTGGTGTTCATTTTGGGTGCTGGTAGGACGCCTTTACTAAGAGTGCGGCAACTTCTTTAGAGGAGAGATTCCGATAATTTCCAGGCAATAAATCGCCCAGTGAAATTGTACCAATAGCTACTCGAATTAGGGAATATACGGGATACCCTAACGCTTCACAAATACGACGAATCTGACGGTTCCTCCCTTCCTGTAGGATAACTGTTATTAGTGTCTTTCCTTCGTCCTGTTGCAATATATTTATCTCTGCAGGAAGTGTAGGTGTTTTTCCTAGCAAAACTCCTTTGCTCCACAAGTGTAAATCGCTCTCTTGCGGCTTTCCTTGGACCCAGACATGATAGGTTTTTGAGCAACCATAACGGGGATGGGTCAGTCTCAGGGTAAAGTCTCCATCATTGGTCAAGAGTAGAGCGCCACTACTGTATTGATCCAGACGGCCAACGGGATGAATGCCTTGGTCTGCCAGTGCCGGAGGTAAGGAATCTAAGACTGTTTTTCGGCCCTCTGGGTCATGACAGGTGCTAACAACACCTTTTGGCTTGTGGTAGAGAAGATAAATTTTATGGGTTGGTGAGTTTACCCGTTTGCCGTCTACCTGAACTTGGTCTTGCTCAGGGTCAACTCGGGTGCCCAATTCCGTAATCAGTTGTCCGTTGACTTGGACTTTACCCGCTAGAATCAGTTGTTCAGCTTGGCGGCGGGAACTGACGCCACAGCTAGCGAGGTATTTTTGAAGACGTAGGCCGGTCATAGCCATTGGTTCCATAGCCATAGGCAGTGTTGGTAGACTCTTCAGGAGCTTGGATCAACTGGCAATCGAACTCTTCTGCTAACCGATGTACTTCCTTCAGGTCTTCTTCAGACCATACGGTCCAGCTGCCTCGTAGTTCATCGCCGACGCGGACTTCTACACGGTTCCCTACGATGTACATAATGCGTTGACGACGGTTAGCCTGTTTGGCTTTCTCTTGAATCAGTTCAACCGGGTCAATATCTAACAGCCGTAGTGCTACTAAAATTTTGGGAAAAGCTTCGGTAAGTTCTTGCCGTGCGCGGATTTGGTCGCTCCGAAGCCAAGCAATCAAAGCTTCTGTCACCTCTTCATTGAGATGCTTCAATGCTTCTAAGGGAGACTTTGTTTGATAACGTGGGTCCTCCCATATTTTGGCTAGGGCTTCCTGGAGGTCCATAATTTAGTTGTTGAGAAGTGCATCCTTGATCGGAAGCGTTGTTGTCTATATGATAGATATTAACAAAGTGTTTATTAATTTGCGTATTTTCTGAGAGAAATAGTCCATTATTTTTTCTTAGGTATCGGGCAGCATCTCTTTCTTTTGAGTGCATTCAGGGTACAATGCCCATCGCATCCGCAAGTTATTCCTCCCTATGAAATCGTATCCCAAGCCTAAAAATCGCCCAGCGCTTGAACTCTGTAGTGAATGTGGTTTGTGCGATACATCCTATTTGCGCTATGCCAAATGGGCCTGCGCATTTATTACCCAACATATTGAAGAGCTAGAAAAGAAGGTCCACGGAACATCTCGTATTCTTGATAATCCGCAGCAACTTTACTTTGGCGTGCATCAGGCGATGCACAGTGCTCGCCGGAAAGATCCGATTCCGGGTGCACAGTGGACAGGGATTGTCAGTACCATTGGGATGCGTGCTCTTGAGCGAGGCTGGGTTGATGCGGTGCTTTGTGTGCAAGCTTCTCCTGAGGACCGTTTTCGACCCCAGCCTATACTCGCAAGAACTCCCGCAGAAGTGCTTGCGGCACGGGTCAACAAACCGACACTTTCTCCCAATCTTTCTGTCCTAGATGAAATCCCTAAGCAGGGGATTAAGCGATTGCTTGCGATTGGGGTCGGTTGTCAGATTCAAGCCCTACGCACGGTACAGGACAAAATCGGCTTAGAAGAACTCTATGTCTTGGGAACGCCCTGTGTCGATAATGTCAATCGTCAGGGTCTCCAAAAGTTTCTCGATACCACCAGCCACTCCCCTTCTACGGTGGTCCACTATGAATTTATGCAGGACTTCCAGGTGCACTTTAGACATGAGGATGGTCATGTTGAAAAGGTGCCGTTTTTTGGACTTAATACCAAAGAACTTAAAGATGTCTTTGCTCCTTCTTGCCTAAGTTGTTTTGACTACACCAATGCTTTGGCCGATTTGGTGGTGGGCTATATGGGCGCACCTTTCCAATGGCAATGGTTATTGGTCCGCAATGAGCGAGGGCAGCAATTGATGAACCTCGTCAAAGATGAGCTGGAGTTCACCGATATGGTGGATAAGGGAAACCGTAAGGCGGCTGTCCAGCAAGGAATTTCTATCTATGACCAGGGAATCACCCTCCCGATGTGGTTAGCCCAGATTATGGGTGTAGCGATTAACCAGATTGGTCCGAAAGGATTGGAATATGGGCGCTTTTCGATTGACTCTCACTTTGTCCGTAACTATCTCTATTTGAAGCGCAACCACCCGACCAAGTTCGCTCAGCAAGTTCCTGCTTTTGCTAAAAAGATCGTCGAGCAGTACAAATTACCAGATTCTTAGAGATTCTATGGCAAAAATGCGGCAGGCTCCCTTCAATAGAGCACACCCGTTTTTTTGTAAAGGAACCATCCTTCAACCGTTGTACTCTTATGCGATAAACCTTCTCTGAACGGTACATCCTCCCTTACGCTTACTTGTGGGGCTTACTTTCGGTTACTCTTATAGGTAGTTATGTCTGCCATCAAATTCTCTTATCTATGAGCTTCAGTTTTGACCAAATTAGGATCCTCAGAGCAATTGCTCATGAAGGAAGTTTCAAAAAAGCAGCGGAGTCTATGTTTATCTCCCAGCCTGCGGTCAGCTTACAGGTACGGAATTTGGAAAAAGCTGTGGGAGCTGTGTTGTTTGACCGCTCTAGCCGCAGTGCCGAACTCACGCAGGCAGGCCACGTGCTACTTTCCTATGCTGAACAAATCATTAACCTCCAAAAAGAGGCTGTCAGAGCTATTGGGGATTTGGAAAGCCTAAGGGGTGGCGTTCTAACGCTAGGGGCTTCCCAGACGACAGGGACCTACTTAATGCCTCAGCTCATTGGCATATTTCGCCAGCGCTATCCAGAAGTGTCTGTACAACTTCAGGTTCGCTCGACGCGACAGGTTGCTCAAGGTGTCATGGAAGGGCTATGGGGGCTAGGAATTGTTGGCGGTGCTGTGCCCAACGAACTCAGCGAACGTTTGGAAGTTGAAGATTTTATCGATGATCCCTACGTTTTGATTGCCGCCGCCAACCATCCTTTGGCCGGATCCTCTGTCATTGACAAGAAACGACTATACAGAGAAAAATTCATCACCCTGGACCCAGGGTCCACCACACGCCGTGTCATCGATAAGGCCCTCCTCGAATCAGGCATTGAGCCTTCTAAACTCAATCTCGAAATGGAACTAAGTTCTTTGGAAGCCATTAAGGTAGCCGTGCAAGCGGGGCTGGGCATCGCTTTCATCTCAGCAATTGCCGTCCATCAAGAACTGTCTATGGGTGTTCTAGAACAAATTCAGGTAGAGGGTCTGGATGTGCATCGCAAACTCCGTATCCTGACGGACCCTAAACGCTATATTTCGCGGGCTACCCGTGCCTTTCAAAAAGAAATTCTTCCTCAAGCCCTTAGCCTGATGCCCTTTAAAACTTTGTAGAGGTGTTGCCTATTATGTATTCCGTTCAAGAACTGGCACAGCTTTTAGATGTGCGTGTAGATCCCTCCCTCAGTCTGGATATTACTGGAGTAGCGCCTATAGAAGAAGCCCAGGCGGGTGACCTCACTTTTTTGGCGAATCCTAAATATATTCAGAAAGTAGAAGGCTGCAAAGCCGGAGCTATTCTTGTTTCTCCGAAATTTGAAGGAAAACTTCCCATCCCAGCTCTTTACACGAGTAATCCCTATTTAGCTTTTGCCCGAGCCATTGAGCTTTTCTATTCAAAACCTTTGCCTCCCAGGGGCATTCATCCAACCGCAGTCATCGGTCAGGGCTGCACTTTGGGTAAGGATATTTCCATCGGGGCCTATGTTGTCCTCGGCAACCATGTGACGATTGGGGACAGTGTAACGATCCATCCTCATTGTGTGCTCTATGACAGGGCGGTTCTGGGTTCTGGATGTCTAGTCCACAGTCATGTGGTAGTCCGAGAAAATGTACAGATTGGTCAACGGGTCATTTTGCAAAATGGGGCGGTGATTGGGGCCGATGGTTTTGGCTTTGCCCCCGTCGGGGATGGGAGCTATCACAAAATTCTTCAGGTCGGGACCGTAATTTTGGGCGATGATGTGGAAGTTCAATCGCTTAGTTCCGTGGATCGGGGCACGTTGGAAGCGACGACGATTGGTCACGGCACCAAAATCGATAATTTGGTGCAAATCGGTCATGGCTGTAAAGTTGGAAAAGATACCGTTATTTGTGGTCAGGTTGCACTGGCAGGTTCGACGATCGTAGGAGACCGGGTGGTGCTGGCCGGTCAGTCAGGGGTATCCGGACATCTAACCATTGGTGATAATGTGATTGCTGCCTCTGGGACAGGAATTACCGAATCTATTCCGAAAGGCAAAGTGATTGCGGGTTATCCTGCCGTCGAGGTAGAAGTCTGGAGACGGTATGTCACCCAATTTAAAAATCTCCCAGAACTGTCCAAACGAGTGCGAAGACTGGAACGAGCCTTAGAAATTAAAAAACAGGAAAACCAGAATTCTGGTGATGTATGAAATGATGCGCAGAGAGAGGTGGTTTACTTTTAGAGAAAGGGCATGGTCTTAGACAGACTCATCGTCGAGATAGAGAACGGGAGATAGAAAGAGAATAAACCACCTCTTCCCCGTATCGGAAGTGAAGCTTAGTGATTCCGTGCACAGTCAGTAGACTAAAACCAACGCTTACGACTGCCTTGAGCGACGGCCTGTACCAACCCCAAAGCTATAAAATTTGTAAGCAAAGCGGACCGTCCAAAACTCACGAACGGAAGAGGAATTCCTGTTACAGGAGCCACCCCAATATTCATGCCAATGTTGATGATAGTTTGGAACAAGAGCATGGCAAAAACACCTACCACCAAGAGAGAACCAAAATCATCACGGGCATCGTTAGCAATCAGAATCAGTCGCCAGAAGAGTGTAAAAAAACAGCCTAGTAAGATCAGGCAGCCCAGAAACCCTGTCTCTTCTCCGAGGGCAGAAAAGATAAAGTCCGTATGCTGTTCAGGAATAAAGTTTAGTTGCGTTTGTGTCCCTGCAAACAAACCGCGACCCCAGAATTGACCTGAACCAACGGCAATTTGGGATTGAAGAATGTGATAGCCAGAGCCTAAAGGATCTTGGTTAGGGTCTAAAAAGATAGTCAACCGTTTCTGTTGGTAGGGTTTAAGAACATTCCATAGCTTCTGCCCCAATCCCCCGGAGATCAGATTGACCCCTACCGTGATTAACATCCCGATCGGTTGCCATATGGAAGATTTGGAAAGCGTCCACCAAGCGAGAACTCCCATTCCTGCGCACCAAATCATCCAGGCCGGGACCCACAGAGCGAAAAGAATAGCCGCAGCGAGTGGTGAAGTAAGAATAATCAGCCAAGAGAGGCGTGCGCCCCCCCAATACAGCATAGCGAGAGAGACCGCTCCAAATACCAGAGAGCTGCCTAGGTCAGGTTGTTTGAAAATCAGAAGCGCAGGGACTGCCACAACCGCAAGCGCCATCCAGACTCGCAGAAAGCGATTAATCGGAAAGCGACGAATAAAGGCAGCCAAAACGATGATGATCCCCAGCTTGGCGAACTCGGAGGGCTGAATACTAACGCCGCCGATTTCGATCCAGCGCTGGGCCCCAAGGGCTTCACGGCCTAAGAACATAACGGCGAGCAAACTTGCATTCACCAGAGCATAAATCAACCAACAGGAACGCTGGAGCCATTGATAGGGGAAGCGGGATAGGCCAAACATGCTGCCTATCCCCAGAATGCCCATCGTCAGTTGACCGCGAAAATCAGCTTGGCCAGGATCCGTACTGTAAATAGCAACACAGCCAAACCCCAGCAGAACCAGAGGCATCAAAAGAACTAGAAAATCGAATTCACGCCAGTTCCTGAGCCAGTTCTGATCGAACCCTAAAGGACGGAGAATATCAACCACAGGTTTCCTAATCCTCTCCATTTAGTTTCCGGCGACCTTAATGTACCCAATGTAGCAGTCTATTCTCACAAATATAGGGAGCCTTCAATACGACAAGAGCCCCTAGTAATCTAGAGTTTAGACTAAATATAAAATTACGCTACCCGTAGTGGCTTGTAAGCGCTAAATCTCAAACAAAAACACTGTCTATGGAATTGGTCTAGCCTCCCGTAGTAATGCGTGCGCATAATAGCAAGCTAAGGCTGTTGGGCTGCTGCTTTGACCTTTTGAGATTCTACATTTAAGAAGATCGTGGATTTATCTCCTTCAACCCGGACAACCCGAAGCGGACTTTCTTGTCCGGCATCTTTAGCTGCTGTGATGCGCTCTTGCAAGCGCTCGTAGAACAGGAGATCAGCTAACTGGGCGTTTTTGGCCGCAGCCTGTCCTTGTAATTCGATCGCTTTCTGGTTTGCTTGCGAGAGAATCAAGCGACGGGTGGTTTCCTTCTCTTGAATTTGAGCTTTTACTCCAGCTGTTTGGGCCGTAATCGAAGCTACTTGTTTTTGCTCTAGGGAAGCTTTCAGCCCTTCAGGAAATTGTGGAGTTCCTAAAAATATCCCTTCGATGAGCACGAGGGGAACCGATTGCCCATTCACCGTGGTTTTGGCCATGTCTTGGTTCATCACCTCTTTCATTTGGCCTTCCATGATGCCCCGCTTCGCTTTGACATAATAAGCTTCTGAACTAAAGCCAGCGGAAACGTCTCGCACTTTAGAGCGGACCAAAGGCACGACTACAGTTTCCATATAGCGGATGCCCACTTTACTGTGCAGTACATCCAAAACCGCTGGATTCGGTTTGAGGGCTACAAAAACATCAACCTTAAAAGCTTGTCCATCAGCCGTATTTACTCCAATCGCTGCTCCAGATCGATTAGGAGCGTTCTCAACGTCGGTAAACTGCCATACCTTAGTACGGACGTTGTAGGTAATCGGATTCTCTATCCCAGGGGTAATGAATGTAACTCCTGGCTTTTCGACTCGTCCTGCCTGAATGCCGGTAAAGCTGTTGAATATAACCGTGGCATTACCAGGTTCGGTGACATAGGTAAAAGGTCGCCACAATAGGAGCAAAACAGCGGCAACCAAAACCCCAACAGGGAGCCAGGTTTGTGTCTCTTTGGTCAGCTTCATGAGTTGGTCCTCAAGGTTTGGTAACCTGCGTAATGATTACTTCGTGACGAGAGTTTCGAGGGTACTTCCCAAGACACCGGACTTAACGACCCGTAGATATTCTGGATTTTGGGTCAGGGCATTGGCTTTGGCGCTAAGGCTGCCTGCTTCTGCCTGGGCCTGGGAGATCACCGTCCTCGCATCTTGACGGGCTTGATCTATCTCAAAAACTTTTTTAGACAGTTGGTTTTCCGCGATCGTTTTTGCTTCGATGGATGCCACGAAGTCTTTGTTGAATTCCACGTCTCTCAACAAAAGTTCCTGCACGGTGATGCCATACTGCCCCAGGTCTTGAGCAATCTTTTCCCGGATTTGGGCCTGCAGGGCAGGTCGCTTCGTAGAGTAAATATCCTGAGCTGAAAATCCCGCTGTTTCTGTGGAGATGACTGAACGGACAATCGGGGCAATCCGGTCGATATAATCTGTGCCCAGGGTAGTGTAAGCCTTGGGTGGATCTGAAACCACAAAGTTGAGAGTGACCTCCGCTCCAATTTCTTGACCGTCTCTAGTTAGCGCCGTAATTTTAGAACCATAGGCATCGGCTGCCTGCTCCTGCCCAGTTCCCTTCCAGGTCAAGGCTTGGGTTTTGACATCGAAGGGAATAGTCTCTGTAAGAATAGGAACCACCAGATGAAATCCAGGCTCTAGAGGGGTAGGTTGCACCCCGCCCAGCCAAGAGAAGACGACTAAGTTTTCTCCGTTACCCACGAATCGGGTTGGATTGCTGAAAAAAACAATTAATACGACAAGAGCCGCAATTGCGGCTTGAGGAGCCCAGCGCGGTAAATCTGTTTGCATAGGTTTCGCACTTCCACTCGTATTCTCTTCTACTGTAGTCAATAGTTATATTGCCCTGCATGAGCTTTATCTAAGCAGTGATACAATTGACTCAAATACCGGGCATAACTACGGACAGCCAATGCCCAGGCCAGTAATACAACCTAGAGAGTTTGGCTCCTATAAAGAACGAACAGGAGTGATCGGGGCCCTCTCTATCAGAAAACTTGGACCATGCCTCATAAAGTGGCCAAGCAAAAGCGCGTAGACGAGATGTTTAGGTAACCGTTCACGGATGGATAAAAATAGGTTGCAGAAAAATAGCCCGGCTTCTCCCTCTAACCATGAAAATGGGGTGAGTGGTACAAGTCCATTTTCTTTAAAAGCCCTGCAAGAAAGCGCCAGTGAGCCTGTCTTTCTCCGGGGAGCCCGTTACTTCCTTCGTAATCGGGTCTCTGGATACAAAGAACTAGATAGCCAACATATTGAAGCTCAGGTAGAAGGCTCAGGAGAAGACCCCTACACGCTGAGTATCGCGTTTTCTAGCCCACAGAACTTCACCAGCAACTGTAGCTGCCCTTACTTTGAGGACGTTTGCAAGCACGCTGTTGCGGTTGTGCTCACCTATATCCAACGCCGAGACCGCAATCTACGCAATACCATCAAACAGATTTTAGAAGATAGGCCGAGAGAACCTAGACAGAATTCCTCTGAAATTAAAGCAGAAGAGTTTCTGAATTCGAAAGGACTTAGCGTTCCCAAAGAACTCCCCTTCACCCTGGGCATGTTGATCTTGCCTAAACCCTTAGCCCTAATTTTGGGCATGATTCCCAACTCTCCCTCGGGAAAAGTTACCATTCTCAAAATCCCTGAGCCTGTGGTGTCCACTTTGCCGGAGGGTTCTCCCTTAAGATCTTTGGCAGATTACTTACTGCGCGTCCCTCAAACCACCAGTGGCCCAGCCGGAGGCCACCGCGTGCCGATCGGAGATGAAGGGATTGTGCTGGACTTCGTCCGTTATGCGGCCAATCTGGTCAATGTTCAGACGGGCGCTGCTATAACCTTTTCGGACCAACATCCTAAGGTGCATGTGGAGATTGCCGAACAAGAAGAGGGTGCCTTGAGCTTTACGTTGGTCGCGACCCTGGGCGATCTGACCTTGAAAGACCCCATGTTTGTTCTGGGTGCACAGTCTTGGGTCCTGGGAAATAACGTATTTTACGCACTCAGCGATGAAGCAGAACCCCCGGCGGCACTCATGCGCATGATCCAATCGGATGGAAAAGGAATCATCAAGGCCGACCAAGTGCCCGGTTTCCTGACTCGCCAATATCCTGCGCTGAAGAACCATGCGTCTTTACGCGTTCTGAAAGAAGATACCTTTCCTACGGTAGTGTCTTCTCCTCCTAGTGTAGTGATTACGCTGAGTGAGCAGGAATCAACCACAAACCAAGGGATTTCACAACTCCAACTCCGACTTGGATTTCGCTACGGTCCGATGGTGGTCCCTTCCCAAAGTCTCAATCTGGACGGAACTCAAGTGCATGAGCACTATGTGACCGAACAAGGACAGAGTCTCTGGATTCGGCGGATGGCCACAGAAGAGCAGCAACTAAGACAGCTTCTGTCCAATATGCAGCCTGACCGAGTGCGGGCAGACCAATTTTTCTTCAGTGACGACCGGGCTTTGGACGTTTTGCGTTGGCTTCAAGACTACGGTAGTAACTGGGAAATCTCTGGATATGAACAGCTTACCCGCTATCGACTTGCCGCTGAACCCTTCATACTCCATGCAAACCTGACCCTCAACGATGCTGGCCAATTCCACTTAGAGCTTTATGGGTTATGTGGCGCTTCCAAACTTGCCTGGGAATCTTTGGTCGCTTTGATGGATCAAAGACGGGCCTATGCCGCCTTGGAAGACCAAACCAGCGTTCGTATCCCTGAACGTAGGATTACCCGCCTTTTAAACCACCCTGATTTAGTCAATCCTCAAAATCGCACGGCTTCTGGCACACGCACCTTCAAAGGGGCTCGGCCCTTATATCAATTGGTAGCCGTGGTAGAAGCGCTCAAAGCTGAAGAAGTGCAATTCCACCTAGACTCAACACTGGAGACCTTCTTTCAACAGCTCTATTCTCCAGAATTGATTCAGCCTCCAGCCCTACCCCCTGGCCTCAAAGCAGAACTCCGCCCCTATCAAATAGCTGGCTATACCTGGATCTCCTTTTTGGAGCGGTACGGTCTGGGAGGCATTTTGGCCGATGACATGGGTCTGGGTAAAACCCTGCAGACCCTGACCATGCTTATGGCCTACTATCATGAGCATCCTGAAGCCCCTCCTTCACTGGTGATCGTCCCTACTTCTGTGGTCTACAACTGGCAAGAAGAAGCAGAGAAATTTACGCCCAAATTGCGAACTGCCTTGTATTTGGGAACAGACCGCGAAAAAATTCTCAACTCCAAGACGAAGGGTCCCAAAATCCAGGTTATTTTTACCAGTTATGGCATCATCCGCCGTGACTATACCCTTCTTAAAGGAACTCCCTTTAGCTATGTAGTCCTAGACGAAGCCCAAAATATCAAGAATCCAGAATCAGTAGGAGCTCAGGCCGTCAAAGCATTGCAGGCGAACCACACCTTAGCTTTGAGCGGTACTCCTGTTGAAAATCGGCTTTTGGAGTTATGGTCTCTCTTTGATTTCCTGATGCCTGGCCATCTCAATACCATGGACCACTTCCAGGAAGAATTTGAAAAACCAATTAGTTTGGGTTTGCCAGAAGCTGCACAGAAACTCCGGCAAAGAGTACAGCCCTTTATCTTGCGTCGTTTGAAAACAGACGTCGAGAAAGATCTACCCCGCAAGACTGAAATTGTTAGCTACTGCGATTTAGGGACTCAGCAAAAAGCTTTGTACCAAAAAACCCTGGAAGACTGCAGAGACCAGATTTTCGGAGAAATAGCTCAACGGGGCTTTGCGGCTTCTCAGATGTCCGTGCTCGCCGCCCTTTTGCGTCTGCGACAAGTTTGCTGTGACCCTCGCCTTTTAAAGGGCACAGAGAATGCCATCGGCAAGAATTTTACGTTAGACGATTCTGCAAAGCTCTTAGAGGTGTTGGAATTTATCGAAACCCTGATTGCAGAGAAGCACCGCGTTCTCGTCTTCAGCCAGTTTGTGCAGATGCTGACCTTAATCCGTGAAGCGCTAAATGTCAGAGGCTACCGCTACGAGTATCTGGATGGGCAAACGCCCCCAGAGCAACGGAAGGAAAAGGTCAATCGCTACAATGCGGATGAATCCATTCCCATCTTCCTGATTAGCCTCAAAGCAGGGGGCACGGGCTTGAACCTAACAGGGGCCGATTACGTAATCCACTACGATCCCTGGTGGAATCCTGCGGTGGAAGCTCAAGCGACGGATCGAGCCTATCGTATTGGTCAAACTCGCCCCGTATTTAGCTATAAGTTCATCACCCGTGGAACTATTGAAGAGAAGGTTCTGAAGCTACAGCGCACCAAAACGGAGCTGGCTGAAATGGTATTGGGTACAGACCAATCCTTCGCGAAGACCCTTACCCAGAAAGACCTGGAGTTTTTGTTCACTCCTTGAGCCTAGTTTATCCGTAGGCAAGGTTCAAATGTGGGTAACACTTTCGGGAAAGACTAAAAGGCTATAACCCCTGATAGCTATGGTAAAAACACCTTAGCTCCTTGGGCAAAAGTGTTGACCTCTAACCTGGAGCCTTGAACCATGCCGGGAATCTTCGGTATGGGGGATTTAGGGGACGTGTGCTTATCTGGTTACGGGATTGGTATAAAACAATTTAGAAGTTTGGCATTGAGAACATTCTGAGTAGAAGTGAAGACCACTCTTCCGAGTCTTGTCCTTTTCACCACAGCTCTTACAGGTAGATTTTATTGTGGTGTTTTTTTCACAATCAAGACACTTAAAATAATAGTTATAGCCATACTCTATGCGTAGACTTACACTCTTGCAATACCCACATACTTGTACTGGTTTAACTTCAATGTTCTTTTCTGGCTGTTTTTGTGTAACTGATGGCTGACCGTAAGAAGACTTAACTTTATTCTCAGATGATTCTGAAACATTTCTATTTGAGTTCCATGGTTTGGGCGCTGGTTTAGCAACCGGTATTTCTTGTGGTGATGCTTGGTGAGCTAAGGGTTTATTATTTGCCATCAGGAACTTGGTTATATTATCTATCTCATCCTTTGTGAAGACGTAGCCTCCACTTAAATCCAGGCTAAGAACTCCATTAGCTTTACGCCATCTGTCAAAAATTGATCGTATTCTATCTGAGACTTGATCTGCCTTACATACTTCTTCCAAAGAGACTGACTTAGGACGCTCGACAATTCCAGAATCAGATATCGCAACAATGATATCTAGAGGCATTGCACGAAAGCGTCCGTGAGGTCCCATGACTCCAAAAAATAATTTCTCTAACAAAGCGCTAGCATTTTGATTTAGATATTTTCTAAGAAACTCACCCTGTCTTTTAGCTTGCTGGATAGGCGAGGGCATTCCCTTGGGAGCATTATCAAACCATCGAATCCATTCTTCACGCTCATTGATTTCTACTTTGGTCGTTACACTTTTACTCTCGATGATGATCATTCCGTACTTATGAAGAATCAAATGATCTATCTGTGCCACGTCATTATCTTTTTCAAAGCGGAGATTATTGAATACGAGAATCTCTTTATTTTCTACAAAAGCTCGACGGAGATAGAAGGCTAGCTGTTCTTCCGCGATACGGCCAGCCTTTTCAAATTTATCATCGGAAGTAAATGGATCTAGTTCTTTAAGAATCACCGTAAACACCTAACTATGGTGATAGTCTTCCCCAGACGCATAAAAAATTCTCACGGCCCAACTGCAAAAAACTCTGGATCCAGCTAGTGATCCAGGGTTTCAGAAGACAGTCTTTTCGTAACTGTTCAGGGGGTAAAAACGGGAGCATCGGCACCTGATAACTCGGAGCTGATGTTTCATTCTCAGTTCATAATTCTTCACTAGCCTGTATCCATACTCGTTTACGCGCCTTGCTATGACCATTCCCAAGCAAAACATTACTTTTCGGGGGGTGCATGCCGCTCGGGGTTCTTTTAGAACAGAGCCAGATCATCTCAGACGGGGAGATGTACGTCCTGTAGACTCTAAGCAAAGACAA
>CASBPW010000112.1 GCA_949127685.1 Candidatus Sivonenia alaskensis PMM_0068
AGTGCGCTGAGTCGTCCTAGTGCTCGGCTTGGCATCGCGGATGGAAAGGTGAATTTTATTCAGACCGATGCCGCGATTAACCCAGGGAACTCTGGCGGACCGCTCATCGATATCCAAGGGCGGGTCATTGGCATCAATACTGCGATTATTCAAGGAGCCCAGGGCTTAGGCTTTGCAATTCCGATTGACTTGGCCAAAGACATCAGTTCGCAGCTTATTCAGCAAGGCAAAGTTACGCGCACTTTTGTTGGGGTGAAGATGATCACCCTCTCTCCAGAAGTGCTGCAGGCTCTACAACAGCGTGGAGTTTCCCTGAGTGCTAAGACAGGTGTTTTGATCCAGGAGGTCTTGCCCAATTCTCCTGCCCAAAAAGCAGGCCTGGAACCTGGGGATGTAGTGGTGAAAATAGGCGATAGCCCGGTCACGGATGGAACTCAGATCCAAGCGGCCATTGACAAGACGAAACCAGGACAAACCCTTGCTTTTACCGTAAACCGTCAAGGAGCCCTCACGCCTGTCTCCGTCCGCACCGAGGCTCTCTGACCAATCCAGTGGTTTAGTCGAAGCCTGTCAGAGAGGATAACGGTTTAGTCCTGCTAAGCAGCGCACCTGTAAGGTTAATCGCCTTTAGGGATTGGCACAAGAGAATGTAATACATGACTGTCCTCTTGGATTCCCACGTCATCAAAGAAAAAGTCCATAGCTTGGGATTTCACCAAGTGGGGATTGCGGATGCACGGGTTCCCTTGGCACGGACAGAGGACCTAACAAACTGGCTAGCGCAGGGCTATCAGGCCGATATGGCCTGGATGGAAGACCCCCGTCGTCAAAATATTCAGCAAGTTTTGTCCGGCGTGCAGTCGGTGATTGTGACCGCACTTTCCTACTACACGGAAGATGAAGATACGGTCCCCAGCGGAACAGCCAAGATTTCGCGCTATGCCTGGGGGCGTGACTATCACAAAGTGCTGGGGGGCAAACTGAAAACCCTAAGTCGTTGGCTCCAAGAGGAAGCTCCAGACCATCAACATCGCTGGTATGTAGACACGGGGCCAGTCCTCGAAAAAGCCTGGGCCGAGCGGGCTGGATTGGGATGGCTCGGCAAGAATACGTTGCTATTGAGCCGAGATTTTGGTTCCTATGTCTTTCTTGGGGTGGTGCTGACGACCTTGCCCCTAGAAGCAGATACTCCGACCACAGCCCATTGCGGCACCTGCACGCGCTGTTTGGATAATTGTCCGACCCGCGCCTTCCCCCAGCCTGGAGTCCTCGATAGCAATCGCTGCATCGCCTATCACACGCTTGAAAACCGCGGTGAAGCCCTCCCTGCAGACCTTCCCCTGATGGATTGGGTAGTCGGGTGTGATCTTTGCCAAAGTGTGTGTCCTTATAATCAAAAGCTGTCGGCAAAGGAGATTCCTGCCGATTTTCTTCCCAGGGAAGGTGTTCTCACTTCCAGATTGGAAGCTCTAACCGTGATCGATGACGATACCTTTGACCAATGGAGTAGAGGAATGGCCCTGCGTCGGGTTAAGGCCAAAGGACTACGCCGCAATGCGCTCCATGCCCTCCAGTATCGCAATCGCTAGGGCGCTATGGTCGGCAGCACTCCGGCGTTCTTGTTAGAATTGGAGCCCAGCTAAGGGCAATCATGACCCGTGAACCTCAGACCGCTACTCCTTCTGTAGAACTTTTCTCGGCGGAAGAACTAGAAAGGACGCTACGTAGATTGGCCCTCCAGGTTTTGGAAGACCAGGATGGCGTTCATGATCTAGTCCTGATCGGCATTTACACCCGAGGCGTTCCCTTGGCCCACCGTCTAGCCCGTTTCATAGAAGAACAAGAGGGAGTCGCTCCTCCGGTAGGGGCTTTGGATGTGACCCTATATCGGGATGACCTGCGGGAAATTGGGGTGAGGACGCCTGAGCGGACCCAACTCCCCGTCGACCTCCAGGGCAAAAAAGTAGTCCTCGTGGATGATGTACTCTACAAGGGGCGTACCGTTCGGGCTGCCTTAGATGCTTTGAATGATTATGGAAGACCGACTTCGATTCGGCTTTTGGTCTTGATTGACCGGGGCCATCGGGAATTGCCCATTCATCCTGATTATTGCGGCAAAGAGGTGCCTACCGCCCGTCATGAGCAGGTCAAAGTCTTTTTGAAAGAGACGGATGCGGCAGACCGAGCCGTTTTGATGGGCGACAAGAGTTAGTGGTGCTCAGCCGTCTTTCGGGGCCTTGAAGCATGCCATTCTTTAGCGTCTCGGCGTCGAAAGTCTCGTGGTAATCCTAGGACATTGGATGCATTTATCAGACTGTCCGATTAACCTAGAAGGGTAAGTGTGATTCTCCTATAGGAAGATTTCATAGTGACTACTCCTGCGATACATATCCAAGATTTGTATAAATCCTATGGCTCTATCGAGGCCGTAAAAGGAATCTCCTTGGATATTGAGCCAGGAGAAATTTTTGGGGTTTTGGGGCCCAATGGTGCCGGAAAAACGACGACCTTGCGCTGTCTATGCACTCTAGAGAAACCGGACCGAGGCACCCTGACCATCGCAGGGATCTCCGTGGTGGATGACCCGCGGAGAGCACGCTCCTATCTTGGCTATGTGGCACAGGAAGTGGCACAGGATAAAATCCTGACCGGACGGGAGCTCCTGGCCTTTCAGGCGGACTTGTATCATCTGCCTCGTGCGATCATCCCCCAGCGGATTGAGGCGGTTCTAGAAATTCTGGACCTCACGGACCGGGCCGATGACCGGATCGGTGGCTACTCCGGAGGGATGAAGAAACGGTTGGACTTAGCCTGTGCGATGCTCCATGCCCCTGCGGTCTTGGTCTTAGATGAGCCGACCGTAGGTTTGGATATTCAAAGTCGCCGAGCAGTATGGGAGTTTTTGCAAGCGATCAAAGCCTATGGCACGACCGTATTGATCACCAGTCATTATTTAGAAGAGATTGATGTCTTGGCAGACCGAGTCGCCATTATTGACCGAGGCAAGGTGATTGCCCAGGGGACACCAGACCAATTGAAAACCAACTTGGGTGGTGACCGGGTAACGATTAGAATTCGCGAATTTACCTCTCTGGAAGAAGCAGAGAAGGCTTCTGCTTTGCTGAAAGTGCTTCCCGAAGTTCAGAAAGTGGGTATCAATAAGAGTCAAGGCAATGCGCTTTACCTCGTAGTGCAAGCTGGTTCGATGGCGCTTTCTTCGGTGCAGCAGACCATAGCCCAGGCAGGGCTGCCCATCTTTAGCCTGGCGCAAGCCCGCCCAAGCTTAGATGACGTTTTCCTGGCGACTACAGGCCAGACGCTGACCGATATGGCTTTGGCCGATGAAACTATGGCCGAGGGCCGTAAGGCAAAGAAGAAGAAGTAAACTGAAGCAGTCCTTTCCTCACGACTATGAACACTGAACACGTTGAAGCTTTGATTGCCGCCGCTTTTCCTGGGGGTGCTGTCCAGGTGCAAGATCTCACCGGAACGGGCGATCATCTGCAAGCCCTGATCGTCTCAGACCGTTTTGCTGGTTTGACCATGATCAAACAGCACAAATTAGTCTACGCAGTTTTGCAGGAATACCTGGATGACGGTCGCATTCACGCTTTAGCCCTGAAAACCTATACACCCGAACAGTGGAAGAGCACTTTTGTGCAGGTCAATTTGGAGTAGGGGTCAAGAATTCCAACCAGGTCTGACGGTCCGTTTCTTCTAGCCGTAACTCCTGAGTCCCGTTATGGGCGATAACGCTCCCGACTTTGGTTGCCATCGTGCCCCAGCGCTCAATATAGTGCAGCAGTACGTCACACATAAGGGCACGGGCGGCATTATCTTCAGGAGGGCTAAAGAGTAGACTCTGCACCTGATCTAGGTTGTAGTCATAAACAGGGTCTGTGCGCAGGAGAATCTGGGGTCTCTCGGATAAAATCTGGGCCAAATGAACCTCTAGTTCCCGATAAACGGCCCACGTCATGCCAGGATAGGTAATGCTATACGTCATAGCCACACGCTAGCTTCGACGTTCAATCGTGCAGCAGTTCACGTCATCCAGGCAAACTTTGCCCCATTGCAGTGCCCAGCGGACTAGCGCAACCCGGTTTTCCGTATTCGTTTTATTCAAAATATTGCTGATATGGTTATCTACGGTTCGCTTACTGATGTCTAAGTCCTTGGCAATTTGTTCATTCGTCAGGCCCTTCGCTACCAGTTCTAGGACTTGAAGTTCTCTTTCCGAGAGAGTTTCCGTGGTTTGGTAGGTGTTGGCAGGCTGAACATGCATAGGAAAGCGGATGGTTAGGTTGTTCCCATTCTACAGAACATAGGCAGAAATACTTGTTAGAGTTGCGTGAATGAAAAACTTGCACCTGACCCTAGAAGCAGCGTATTATCAGAGACCGTGAACGCTACATTCCTCGGTAGCTCAGTGGTAGAGCGGTCGACTGTTAATCGATTGGTCGTAGGTTCGAATCCTACCCGGGGAGCCAACTTTTTAACCTGATAACAAAAAATCCAAATTCACGGGAATTGTCTTAGCGCTGTGGTGAGAATTTAAGCTGCTAGGGTGAATCATAGCTGACTGCTCTACCGATGCCCTCTCGAGACTCAAGAGCCCTGGGCGGGGCAGGTAGACTATGGCGAACACTCTATAAATCGGTTATCTTCTTTTCCTATGACTCAACACACGCTATTCATTTGCACGTGCTGCTCCTTCTCAAAAACGGAACGCCAGTACATGGGGAAATCTGGGGGAATCCATCTCCTGGAACAGGTATCCAATCTCTACCAGACCTGGGACTTGCAGGAGGAATTTGTGGTACAGGAAGTAGCGTGTTTGAGTGTTTGCTCCCGACCCTGTAGCGTGGCTTTTGTAGCGCCCAACAAGACCACCCTGGTGTTTGGAGACTTACCTCCTTTGGAAAGTGCCGCCGACCTGCTCCAATTGGGGGTGCAATACCATAGCAGTAGCGATGGTATCGTCTCCTGGAAAGAGCGACCTGAAGTCCTCAAAAATGGTCTGATAGCCAAAGTTCCGCCGTTGCCTAGTTAGGGTTGATTGACAACAGAAACGCAATAAACCAAGCCCTCCAAGCCCAAGGCAAAAAAGGCCTCATCGTTGTCATTGATCGCATGGAAAGAACCAAAGACCGCAACCAACTAATCCGTGAGCTTTTTTAAGGTCCGGCCCAAAAGCTGAGACTTAACGACAAAGCCTAATTTCTCATAGAGCTTGAGGGCGGATTGATTATCGGGATAAACCTGGAGGGTAAGTTCGGACAAACCCCACTGCTCGGTCTGTTCTTGGGCTTTAGACAGCAGATAAGTCCCTAATCCTCGTCTCTGATGGCCTGGATCTATAGCAACTAAAAAAATATAGGCTTGGGCCTTTCCGGTGCGTTGGTCTGTGGCTTGCCCTATCCATAGACAGCCGACCGTTTGGTCTTGCTCGGTCACAAAAAAGAGGGGGGTACGTTGGGCATCGAAAAACTGCTCTACCATATCCGTGAGGTATTGCGGCAGAGGAAGCAATGGGTCAAGACCATAGGCTAAGCTCAGAAAACGCACCAGTTGAGCACGGTCTCGTTGGGTCTCGCTTCCTCGCTTCAGCCTATAACCAGGAGGCAACGGGCTCATGGGCGTCACCATGAGGTTATTTGACGGGTGATTTCTCAGGCTCTGTCACAGGAGCTGGAGCCTTCATATCATCGGGTAAAAAAGCCCGTGAGCTAACCACCACCAATGCAAAAAGGAAGGCGATGATAATCGTCACGAAGATAATGTTGCCTTTCATACTTCTATAGGTGTTTCAATTATTTCCAGCTCTTCATCTCCAAGATGAGCCTTGAAGCGAGGCAAAAACTTGACCCGGTAGGGGTAGTTGGCACTTATCGGGCGCCCTTGTATTTCAAAGAACAAAGCATCGACCACACCTTCCATGCCCTTGATATCGTAAGGCTGGCTTTTGTGATCGGGATGAGTATAAACAACAACAGGCTTCTTGACCCGGACGCGGGAGCCAATTTCAAGTGTCATGTTGATTCCTGCATACCTGAAAACCTTATGGCTTCCAGAAAGTCTACGGCTCCTCAGTGTAATTCTGTTTTTGCTGCCAAAGTTTCAGACAAGAAAAACTGAACCTAAAGGACCTTTAGTTCTCTAGCGGATCCGGTCAATCCGAGCAACGAGGGTGAGGGCTGCAGCACCAGCGGCCACTAGAGCACCGCCCCAAAAAATACTCCACAAAAAATTACTTAAGGTCGGGGTCATGATACAACTCCATCTGGGACTAATGCGTTACTTTAATATGCCTCATCTTGGTTCCAGCGAAAAGACCTGAAGCAGATACGCGACAAAGTTTTCCAGAGCTGCTTTTGGGTGGTTACTCATCATAGAAATCCTTAAGCGACTGGTGGGGACCGTAGGAGGACGGATAGCAGGTACCCAAAACCCTCGTTCCCAGAGTTTTTTACTCAAATTCATCGTCTGGGAGATGGTGCCTGTCTTCAGACAGAGGATGCAAGAATCACTGGCAAACAGCTCCAAAGCTGCTAGCGTTGTTAGTCCTTGCTTGACTTGCTGTACCCTTTGCCACAGCTGTTCTCTATGGTGCGGTTCGGTTTGCACAATCCTAAGAGCGGCCAAGGCAGCAGCGGCATCGCCAGGAGCCAGGGCTGTGGTGTAGATCCAGGTAGGCGCGCGATTACGTAAAAAATCGACCAGCGACTTAGAACCGCACACATAGCCGCCTTGACTGGCCAGCGCTTTGCTTAAGGTGCCCATCTGAATACAAGGGTGTTTTTGTAGTCCCAACGCTTCGATCGCTCCAGCCCCCCTAACTCCCAACACGCCCGTACCATGTGCTTCATCGACTAATACCATCGCTTCAAAGCGTTGAGCCAAATCCAAAATCGCTGCCAAGGGAGCCATATCCCCATCCATGCTGAATACAGAATCCGTACAGATTAAGCAGCGTCTAGCCTGCGCGCGCTCTTGGTTTAAGAGCGCTTCTAAATGCTCAACGGAGCCATGGGCATATTCGTAGTACCGGGCTCCACTAAGTTTGGCTCCACTTTTCAGGCTCGAATGGTTATAGACATCGCCTAAAAGTAGGTCACGGGAGCCTACCAGAGCACTGATCGTCCCTAGGTTCGCCATATAGCCGGAAGGAAATACCAGGGCATCTTCAGTCCCTTTGAATTGCGCGAGCGCCTGTTCTAGTTCTTGATGAATCTCCAGATGACCGCTGAGTAAGCGGGACCCTGTAGCGCCTGTCCCATACCGTTGGATGGCCTGGATCGCTGCCTCCCTGACCCGTTCATCGACCGTCAAACCTAGGTAGTCATTACTCCCTAGATTTAGTTTCCTGGGAGCTGTTGAGGATTCTAGCCAAGGGCCTGCCTGGGTATGGGAAGTACGTACGCTCCGGTACCATCCTGCACGATGCAAGGTATGTAGATCTTTTTCAATCCAGGCATAGGGGTCATCAGGCATAGGCAACCCGTTCCAACAGACTAGAGCCGCTATACCAGTCTGCCAATTCTTCCTGCCTATGACCCAAGTCTGAAGGGAGAGGTCCTTCCAGAGAAGCGCCCAACGCCATCAAAACGTTTACCACTATCTGAGGGGAGGTCCAGTACTGTTGGGCCAGGGCCAGCAGATTCAAGGGCTCGGACTGATGAATGATAGAACGCAACTGGATGATCAGTTCTTCCATACTGGGTGAAGGGACTGGACGGGCAAAGATATGCACGGTACGCGGACGCGCTGCGTATAAAAGCCAAGCCAAATGCAGGGGTGAAGGGGGTAACGTCCACAGGAGGAGTCCGTCATAAGCTCCTTGAGGAGGGTGAGGACGGTCATAGTCCAGAGGAATTTCCTTACCAAACTCTGGACGTTGGTAGCCATAGAGTAAGTAGCGAGCTCCTGTATCCGCTGTGGACAACAAAGATTCGATCACCGCTTTCGAAGATGCACCACGTTGGTCAATCCAAGTCTCTGGCTGATGGTCTGTGCGCGGTGATTTACATTCAACACGACACAGGGGACCGACGGGAGGAACCGTAGCCTCTCGAATACCACTCAGCTCCAATTGAATAGAGCGCACATCCCGAAAGGTATTTTCTCTGAGCTTAAAGGCTAAATCGACGTTCTTGGGAACAGGATAGAGATGGCCCACCCGCCAAGCGACGACTGGTCGTTCTACTTTTCCATCATCGACCACCAGACGTAAATGGGCGTCCTCTTTCCCCATTGTTCGTTGCTGGACCACTAAAAGGTTGGCACACCAAAAGGTAGGGTCGGGGTTGCCAATCCCACAGGGTTGCATCTTATTCACTTGTTCGAAGAGGCTTTCGTTTACTTCTTCAAGGGCAACATAGCTATCAATCTTCACCAGAGGACGAATAAGGTCAGCGTCTAAGCAGGAATGGGCAAATTCAGACATCTTCTTGCTAAATGCTTCCAGATATTCCAGAGGCATAGAAAACCCCCCAGCCATAGGATGTCCCCCAAAGCTGGTGAAGAATTCTTTGCAATATTCCAAACCTTCAAAGATATTAAATTCGGGGATTCCTCGGGCGGACCCCCGTACCTTATTCCCTTCGATAGAACCGATAAATACGGGAGCTCCATAGCGTTCTACCAGGCGAGAAGCGACAATCCCAATCACCCCATGATGCCATTCCGGTTGCACAATCACCAGCACCTGCTCTTCCCGTAGATCCAACGTAGGATGATTTTCTACCCAGCTAATCGCTTCTTTTTCAATGCGATTGCATAATTCTTTTCGTTCTTGGTTATAGGCTTCACATTGATGGGCCCTTTCCAGTGCAGTCGCTGGGTCATCGGTGGTTAACAATTCAATCACGACTTGCGGGTCACCAATTCTGCCTACCGCATTGATCCGAGGACCCAAGCCAAACCCAATTGCTTCCGGTTTGATCTGCGTATGGTCGGAATACCCAGCTACGGCCATCAAGGCTTGAATACCAGGATTCGTAGAAAAAGGCAGAATCACCAATCCTCTTTGAACCCATTGCCGATTTACGCCCGTCAGCAGGGCAAGGTCAGCGATCGTCCCCAGCGTAAACAGTTCCAGCAAAGGATCTTGCAATTCGGCCAATTTATCAAAGCGGCGTGCTACTTCGAGGGCAAGGATATAGGCCACGCCAACCCCAGCCACCGAAAAATAGGGAGAATCATCCAGTTGAGGAATTAACTTCGGATTGAGGATACCGACGGCGGGAGGGAGAACCTTTGGTAGTTCGTGGTGGTCTGTGATGATAACCGATAGTCCTAAAGCTTCTGCTCGCTGTAAGGGAGCCAGCGCAGAAATTCCGTTATCCACGGTAATTACGAGGTCAACGTTCTCTTGATGAAACTCTTCGATAATCCGCACATTGATGCCATAGCCTTCCTGCATCCGGCTGGGAATCGCATAATCAACAACGCCCCCGAGGTAGCGGATGGCCCGAATCAGGAGAGCGGTGCTGGTCATCCCATCGCAGTCATAGTCTCCGCATATCGCAATTTTTTCTCGCTGCTGGATAGCGCTTACCAAACGGTCCGTTACTTGAGCTAAATCGGGAAAATGGTCCTTAGGGTCTGGCGGCAAACTACAGGTTGGGTCAAAGAAAATCTTGGCCGCTTCAGGGCTCGTGATGCCTCGATTGAGCAGAATCTGTCCGATGACGGGAGATAAACCGAGACCGGCGGCTAGTTCCCCCGCCTGTTCAGGATGGGGTTCGGCAATAGACCAACGTTGAAGTGACAACATATTTTTGCAGGAGTTGTAGCAGACTCAGCAATTGTATGTCTAGCTCGGGAGATGGCAGTTGTAAGGCAGAGAAACTTTAGAACCTTCTCAAACAGGCTCTTAGATTGCAGCCCAATCATGAGGTTTCAGATAGACCTCATAAAGCTCTGCCTCAGGGGTTCCTGGCTCAGGGCTCCAGTCATATTCCCAGCGCACTACAGGGGGCAAGCTCATCAGGATAGATTCAGTGCGTCCATTGGTTTGTAGACCAAAAATTGTCCCTTGGTCATAGACGAGGTTGAATTCCACATAGCGGCCCCGACGATAAAGCTGAAAATTCCGTTCTTGTTCCCCGTAGGGAGTGTCTTTCCGGCGCTCAACAATCGGCAAATAAGCGTCCAGAAAAGCCTTGCCACAGGACTGAACAAAACTAAAGGTATCTTCCCATTCCCCTTTGGTGTCATCCAAATCATCGAAGAAAATCCCACCAATGCCTCTGGGTTCGTTGCGATGTTTCAGATAGAAATAACGGTCACACCACGCTTTAAATTCGGGATAAAAGGCGGGGTTATGTAGGTCACAGGCTGCTTTGATGGTCCGATGAAAATGAACTACATCTTCTTTATGAGGATAGTAGGGTGTGAGGTCGGCTCCACCCCCAAACCACCAGAGCGAACCACTCTCGAAGTAACGGTAGTTCATATGGACCGTGGGAATGTAGGGATTACGAGGATGGAAAACCAGGCTCACACCGGTGGCATAAAAAGGCTGGTCTGTAATCTCTGGGCGGCGTTTGAGAATCGAAGGAGGCAGGCTCGGTCCATGCACTTCTGAAAAATTGACTCCGGCCCGCTCAAAAATAGCGCCGTCACTCAATACACGGGAACGGCCGCCGCCGCCTTCTTCCCGAAGCCAGGAGTCTTCTCGAAACGTGCCGGTACCATCCAGCGCTTCAATCGCACTGCTAATGGTGTCTTGGAGAGAGCGGTAGAAATTGCTGACACGCTGACGATGGGATAGTTGAGTGAGGGTGGACATAAAATATGAGGATAGGGTTATAACTTCTTATAATCTCATAGGTGTTAGCCCGATTCGCTGGCGGGAAGGTCAAAAATGGGGGAAGACTCCTTTCACTATTCAATCTCTACGGGTACATTCTCCTCCGTTTGCAGCATAATCGGGGTTCTCGGCTGCCCTTGTCGGAACGTATACATGAGCTTCGCTTAGCGCCTGTCGGACACGGAGCTTGCCCCGAGGGCCATACCTTGAATTTTTTCCCGAACCAAATCCAATTGATTACGCGCAGTATATAGAATCACAAGTC
>CASBPW010000113.1 GCA_949127685.1 Candidatus Sivonenia alaskensis PMM_0068
GCTTAGGCGCTTTTATATTTGTGTCAACCATGGTATTGCCCGTTTGGTTCCATACCCTATTTACTTTGCCTAGCAGTGCCACAGCGTTAGCGGGTATGGCCACAGAGGTTTCTTTATCTCTCCAGCCTCAGTCTTTACGCATACCCTAGTCAAGAGAGCTGATTTTATCGGCCTCCATGGCCTGAGTACGTACAATCTAGGAAATGGTAAATCCCTGGATTTTTCTAGCTGCTTGGGTTCTGGACCGCATGGTGGGAGACCCCGTGCGGTGGGTGCACCCTGTGCAGGTCATGGGTTGGCTGATTAGCCCATGGCGAGACTGGAGTTTCAGGCATTTCAAGGACGCTCCCTTTTTGCTTAGGCTGTCGGGCGTGGTGCTGACGTTGCTGTTAACGTTGGGCAGTGCTGCCGTGGTTTGGGCGGTCATTCTTGGCTCTAGTTTGATTCATCCTCTTTTTGGCTGGGGGACAGAAACGGTCATCTTAGCCAGTGGTTTGGCTGGCCGTTCTCTACAAGATGCTGCCTGGGCGGTGCTTAAGCCTTTAGCAGCGGGAAATCTCTCCCAAGCTCGTGAGACGTTGGCTATCTATGTTGGTCGTGATACGGAGAATCTGGATTCCTCAGAAGTGCTCCGGGCCGTGGTGGAAACCGTGGCTGAAAATACTACCGATGGGGTACTGGCCCCCTTGTTCTGGGCAGTGATTGGTGGGGCTCCCCTCGTTATGGCCTATAAAGCCGCTAGTACCTTGGATTCGATGATTGGCTACCGCCGGGGACTCTATGAACCTTTCGGCTGGGCCGGGGCTCGTTTGGATGATGTTTTGAACTGGGTTCCGGCCCGATTGATGGCTTTGAGTGTAGGGGTACTGTCTGGAAAATTAGGAACGGTGATTCGGATTGTTCAGAGAGACGCAGCCGAAGACCTCAGCCCGAATGCAGGGGTGAGTATTGCGGCTTTTGCGGCTGCTCTTGGGGTGCGATTGGGTGGAGAAAACAGCTATGGCGGAGAGAAGAAAATTAAGCCTTTTCTGGGAGATCCGCTTAATCCGTTGACGCAAGAAACGGCGGAGCAAGCGCTGAAGCTATTAGACCGTTTACAGATTTTATGGCTAGTTCTCGGTTTCGTTTTACTCCTTGTGCGCTATGGATAGAAGCTCAGGGCTCGAAGAGCACGGTCTCGTTATTATTCGCCATTGAGCGTTCTGGTAAAGGCTAGCCCCAGCGTGTTTATAAACCTTGTCTAAAAAATAAGACTGCCTTATGACAGTCCAATTACATATTTGCGCCATTCGTCATGAATCCCCCCTCGGAGGTGCTTTGAAATTTCGAAGTTGAGGGGACTATGCGGTCGACTTGGAGTTCGACGTAGGGTCATCGCGGCTTCTTGCGGAGTACGATTCCCTTTGCGGATATTACAGCGAACACAGGCCGCCACTACGTTTTCCCAAGTATCTTGGCCTCGACGGGACTTTGGGAGTACATGGTCGATGGTCAGATCATCCTTAAAGCCGCAATACTGGCAAGCATGTCCATCGCGGTGGAGTACGTTGCGTCGCGTCAGAGGAATTTCTTTATAGGGGACTTGGACATAGCCGCGTAACCGAATTACCGTGGGCAACGGAAAGCCTGGGGAGAGCATTTTCCCATTGTGTTCTATCTGTTCTGCTTTTCCCTTGATGACAAGAACGGTCGCGCGGCGCCATGACGTGATGTTGAGGGGTTCGTATGATGCGTTGAGGACGAGGACCTTAGCCATGGGGCGCACAGGCAAATTTTCTTTGCCAGCATACTAACACAGGCAAGCCTAAATCCGTCGTTTAGCCTAGACCGACAGCACTTGCGCGGGTAGTTGCTTGAAGGTGAGCCGTTCATTCTCTACATCGACGAATATAGTATTCCCATCCTGAAATGCACCCTGCAAGATGCGTTTGGCAATCGGCGTCTCCAGTTCTTTCTGGATAGCTCGCTTGAGTGGACGGGCTCCATATACGGGATCGTAGCCCACCTCTACGATGAAATCCAAAGCGGCTTCGGAGAGCTTGAGGGTCATCTTCCGCTCTTCCAATCGCTTCTCCAAACGAATTGCCTGAAGTTGGACGATAGTGCGGAGTTGTTCCTTGAGTAGGCTGTGGAAGATGATCATCTCATCGACCCGGTTCAGAAATTCAGGGCGGAAATGGGCGCGGAGGGCTTCTGTGACCCGGAGGCGCATCTCTTGGTACTGAGCATCGTCTCCAGCGACATCCAGAATGAACTGGGAGCCGATATTGCTGGTCATGATGATGACTGTATTTTTGAAATCTACCGTACGCCCTTGGGAGTCAGTTATGCGACCGTCATCCAGCACTTGCAATAAAATATTGAACACATCGGCATGGGCTTTTTCAATCTCATCAAAGAGAATCACGGCATAGGGCCGGCGACGAATGGCTTCCGATAGTTGACCGCCTTCTTCATAGCCCACATAGCCTGGAGGGGCTCCAACCAGTCGAGATACCGCATGTTTTTCCATGTATTCCGACATATCAATGCGGACCATCGCGTCTTCGGTATCGAAAAGATAGGCCGCTAGGGCTTTGGCTAGTTCTGTTTTCCCGACCCCTGTTGGGCCAAGGAAAATAAAGCTCGCTATCGGACGATTCGGGTCTGAAAGTCCTGCTCGAGAACGTTGGATAGCCTCTGCTACCGCTGTCACTGCTTCATCTTGACCAACCACGCGTTTGTGCAGTTCGTCTTCTAGATGCAGGAGTTTCTCCCGTTCTGATTCCACCAACTTGCTCACCGGGATGCCTGTCCATTTGGCAATGATTTCGGCAATGTCTTCTTCACTGACTTCCTCGCGCAGGAGTGAACGCCCCGTGGTTTGGACCTCGGAAAGTTTGTCTTCCGCTTCCTTAAGCGACCGTTGAAGCTCGTTGTACTTCCCATATTTCAGCTCTGCGGCCTTACTCAGGTCATAATCCCGTTCGGCTTGGCTGATTTCGATGTTCACCTGTTCGATTTCTTCACGGATACTGCGGATTTCCTCAATGGCTTGTTTTTCCGTTTGCCAATGAGCGTTGAGGCTAGACTGTTCCTCCTTGAGGTCGGCCAGTTCTTTTTCTAGTCTTCCAAGCCGCTCCTTAGAACCAGGGTCACTTTCTTTTTCTAGGGAGAGACGCTCCATTTCCAGTTGGAGAACCTTGCGGTCAATCTCATCTAGTTCTTCTGGCTTTGAGGTAATCTCCATCTTTAGTTTGGCGGCTGCCTCATCTACCAAATCAATCGCCTTATCGGGCAAAAAACGGTCGCTGATATATCGATTGGAGAGTACGGCTGCTGCTACTAAAGCTCCATCAGCAATGCGGACTCCGTGATGGACGGCGTAGCGTTCTTTCAGACCTCGCAGAATCGAAATCGTGTCTTCTACAGAGGGCTGGTCCACATAAATCTGTTGAAATCTACGTTCTAAAGCAGCATCTTTTTCGATGTACTTGCGATATTCATCTAGCGTGGTTGCTCCAATACAGCGCAATTCACCACGGGCCAGCATAGGCTTCAGTAAATTGCCCGCATCCATCGCTCCTTGGGTAGCTCCAGCACCGACTACGGTATGAATTTCATCGATAAAAAGTACAATCTGACCTTCAGATTCTATAACCTCTTTCAGAACAGCTTTGAGGCGCTCTTCAAACTCACCACGATATTTCGCTCCAGCAATCAGAGCTCCCATATCTAAAGTAATCAAAGTCCTATCCCGTAAGGATTCTGGCACATCTCCATCAATAATAC